>NZ_LWEZ01001144.1:0-5530 GCF_001634945.1 Alcanivorax sp. HI0044 | reverse complement strand
GTTGAAAGTTGAAAGTTGAAAGTTGAAAGTTGAAAGTTGAAAAAATAATGCCCTTGTCTTCGATGGAAGCAAGGGCATTTTTTATGAAGAAATCTTTTGGGAAATGGGAGACCTGCCCCGATCACTTCGGAGTCAGGACCTCCAGCCCCCATAACTCACCTGCATGCAATGAAGAAAGAATATTGATTCCAGAACCTCAGGTTTGTATTAAATTTCCTCCACTGGATTTGGAATATCCTCAGCAATTTCTTCACGGTTACAGTGCTTAAGAAAAAAATATAATGACGAATCGATTATCTTGAGAACTTTACCCCCTCTATCATAATCAACAAATGGAGGCTGTATTCCTTTTCCGATTTGATGCTGCGTAAGGTTATGGAGGAACTAACCCAAGTCACTGGAGCGCACGTCATCAGGCCTGTGGTGAATATTGCGTATCCCCTCTAAAAGATAACCTCGCGTCATTCCGCGCTGAATATTTTCAAAATCTTCAGTTAGCAGCAACCTGATGAAATAGTATGGGTATGCAAGTGATGGCTTACCGCTTTGCGCACTGACTCGAACGCGTATATCCACAAAAGACTCAAAATTTCTAATGTGTCTTACACCATACTCTTCAGCTTTTTTTGTCATTGCTTGTTCTAGATACTCTTCCTTAATTAAAACAGTTTCACCAGATGTAGAATTTATTCCGGCGAATTGGCAGCATAGCTTGCAAATCTCTTGAACCACTCCAATGCTATCGAAAGACTCATCTACAAGCCTCTCCTTGACATGATAAAAATCGACATTAAGGAGTTTTTCTCCCATTGCTATTACTTTATAAAAGTCTTCTTTCTCCCATGGCTCAACAGCGACTTCAGTGACACGATCCAGCAAATCCCCATTAAACTGGACAAGCCTATTCGCTTCTCTCCATATCCCCAATACAACAAATATATAATGGTGATCTTGAAAAATTCGCAAATCATATGCGAGCGTTTTCTGTACCTCATGCGGCAAGTAGTGAAAATTCTCCAAAACAATAAATTTATTAAAATCATTGGCCTTTAATAGCTCGGAGACATCTTGAGCCAAAGTGAGATTATACTCGACATGCGACTCAGTTTTGCTTGTTCTAGCGCTTGCCTTATCCTGCATCTCTCCCGAAGCTTTGGCACCGCCAACGAAAGGTATCTTGACGCGAAAACTACCTCCGATCTTACCGCCGTGCTCATATCCCGAGTCAGCAGTTTCCGACTCAATGAATGTAACACCTATTTGACGCAATACAGATTTATATATGTCTACCGGGGTGGTTTGCGGCGAGCACTCTACTTTTATATATTGATCTTCATCAAGATGCTTTAATATAAGAGATGTCTTACCTTGCTTGGATGAACCATAGACAATTACTTCATTCCCACTCTTCAAAGCATCTTTGAAACGAGAGTCTACGTCCTCTCTTTCGATATAGGATTTTATAAGCTTGCTTCTCACACCAAAGACATCAACGACTTGATGCATAAACTACCTCTCCTCAAATTAACAGCATATCCAGTTGCAGATGCCACATATCACTTTTCTGTATATCCCCGATTCGCTTCCAACCGACAATCAACCCAAACCCTATCAAATTAGCGTCCTGGGCTATGGCTAAGAACAAATCTCACCTTAAATCTTATTGGGCTCCCGTAAGGGTTAGACCCTCCAGTTATCACAATTCATTCGCACTCAATGTGGAACGGAAGATCTGCTCCTCAACTCTGCTTCTTATTAGACCTAGCGCCGAAGAACTCGGTCTATATCGACAAGTTTCTTGCTGTTACTCTTGAGCTGGTCGTACAGCTCGTTTAATAGCTCTTGAGCTTCTTCGGCCAGCACCTCTCGGTCTTCTCTCTTCCGTGTTGAAACAAGCTTCTTAATTCGGTTGGTGATAGCGCGCTTCTTACCAAGAATGCTGGCATCACTCACTTCCCAGTAAATTTCCCAATAGTCATATTGCTTATACTTCTGGGCCAGCTTAGAAATGGTGCTGCCATTCCTAAGTGCTTCGTTCATTTCATCAAGTTCGTGCTTTTTAATTGGCATGATGCCCCCAAGTTTTTGGATTTATAACAGAGTATTCGAGATTGGGGTCAAGTATTGCCCCATGCGCAGAATCAAAGAGGAGATGCAATTGCAAAAGCCAGCCCCAGGCCAGCATAAAGATAACCAGACAGGCATCCCTTCCCCCGATTCGCTTTCGCAGGCCATGCCACCCTGGCTGGCCGATTGTTATTTGTGATCCAGTTCCGAATCTACACAATCCACCCGCACAAATAAATGCACATGGGGAAAAGTCTGTTTACGGCCGGCCCTCGGCCTTGTCAGCGGCGGCGAAGTGGGCCATTTGGTCGGCGTGGGCCTTGATAAAGGCCGGGCGGGCGGTGGCGCGGGCGATGTAGGCTCGGCAGGCCGGGTGATCTGCCAGGCCGTCGAAGCGGTCGACCAGGCGCAGTACGTCGACCATGAGAATGTCGGCAACAGAGAAAGTGTCGGTGAGCCATTCGCGGCCGGTGAGTGTGGCTTCCATATGCTGGAGACGGGCGGCGAGGAAGGCGTCCAGGTGTTGTCGGCCCGGGGTTGGCTGGTTATCGCCGGCGAACTGGTAGAGGGACCAGGGCAGGCTGGCGGCTTCCACGGAGTTGAGGGCAGCGAAGAGCCAACTAATGACGGCGCTGCGGGCGCTCGGGTCTGCTGGCATCAGCGATGCACTGCGTTCTGCCAGATGCAGGAGGATGGCACCGCTTTCGAACAATGAGAGATCGCCATCGGTGAGCCAGGGCACCTGCCCGAAGGGCTGATGCGCAAAGTGATCGGCTCCCCGTTCGTGAAACGGAACCCTCTGCACCTGATACGGCAACCCGGCCTCTTCCAGCGCCCAGCGCACGCGCAGGTCACGCACGTAACCCCGTGGCATGTCGGGCACCCAGTCATAGGTGGTAAGGACAAGATCCGTCATAGCGCGCTCCCTCGCGTTAGTCTCTTTTCAAGACCCTGAATCTACACAAGATCGCAGCGCAACACACATAGCAAACACGCCTGCCCATCACGAAAAGACAAAAGCCCGGAACACGTCACACGCGCCCGGGCTTTTGTCTTTTCCTTGTAGCTCGTAGCTCGTAGCTATTCTTTAACTTCTTCCTCCACAAAATCGAGCCGGTCCTGCCCGAAGAACATTTCATTGCCCACGAACATGGTTGGCGCGCCGAATACGCCGCGCTTGATGGCGGCCTCGGTGTTGGCTTTGAGCTGCTCTTTCACTTCGTCGCTGGCGGCCTTGTCCAGCCAGGCCTGTGCATCCAGGCCGGCGGCGGTAAGGACGCGGGTGATTTCTTCCGGCTCGGAGAGTTTGCAGGGCTCGCGCCACATGGCGTTGTAGAGGGCGGTGATCACGGCATCCTGTTCCGGGGTGCCGATGGCGGCGGTGATAATGCGCATGGGGGTGATGGTGTTCACCGGGAAGTGCGGGTTCATGGTGAGCGGCACCTGGTAGCGCGCCGAGTAGCGAGCCAGGTCGCGCATCATGTACATGCCCTTGGCGGGCACGGCACCGGGCGGGTTGTTGCCAGTGGCCTTGAAGATGCCGCCCAGCAAGACGGGGACGTAGACCAGTTCAGCGCCGGTGCGCTCGCACAGGGCGGGGAGTTGGCTCCAGGCCAGGTAGGCGGTGGGGCTGCCCACGTCGAAGAGGAATTCGATTTTTTGGGTCATGGGTTGGTCCTTTCTGATTGTCATGTAGGAGCGACGCTCTCTGTGCACTGCGGGTACGCGGCGCGATGGGCGGAGTTAAAAGTTCAAAGTTCAAAGTTCAAAAGCGCGAGAAGAATCACCATGTTCTTTTATACCGTGCCCGCGCTTCAAACGGTTTGAGCGCGAAGCCAAGGCCTTTGAGTGATCTTGGGCGGACTTCGCGTTTTAACTTTGAACTTTCAACTTGTAACTGCTTTTTGTTGCGTGCTGCGTCTCTTAAAACGTTTCCATCCACGGGCGCAGGTCGATTTCGTGGGTCCAGGCGTCGCGGGGTTGTTGGTGGAGCATCCAGTAGGTGTCGGCGATGTGTTCCGGGTTGAGAATGCCAGCCTGTTCTTTCTGGGCATACTTGGCCGGGAAGTTATCGCGGATGAACGCCGTGTCGATGGCGCCATCGATGATCGGGTGGACCACATGAATGCCTTCCGGACCCAACTCCCGGGCCATACTTTGCGCCAACGCGCGCAGGGCAAACTTGGCACCGGCGAAGGCGGAGAAACCCTTGCCGCCGCGCAATGAAGCGGTAGCGCCGGTGAAGATAATGGTGCCCTTGTTGCGCGGCACCATCACCCGGGCGGCTTCGCGGCCCGCCAGGAAACCGGCGAAGGCGGCCATCTCCCAGACCTTGCGGTACACCCGGGCGGTGGTTTCGCGGATGGAGAAGAACACGTTGGCGCCGATGTTGAACACCACCACTTCCACCGGGCCTACCTCGCTTTCGATGGTGTCGAACAGCGCCACCATCTGCTCTTCATCGCGGGCATCGCAACCAAACGGGCGCGCCTTGCCGCCCGCCTGCTCGATCTCCTGCACCAGCGGTGCCAGCGCGTCTTCCGTGCGGCGGGTGACGCAGACGGTGTAGCCTTCGCGGGCAAAGCGTTTGGCGATGGCGCCACCGGTGGCATCGCCGGCACCGATTACCACTACGGCGGATTCTGGCATGGGGCCTCCTGTTCTTCATCAAGGCAAGAAGTAAGTTCCAATTAGGAACTGATAGTCGGTTCTTTTTGGGAACCCGTCAAGCGGGTATGATCAGAAAATGTTCCCGGAGGTTTACTATGCGCTGGCAAGACATCGACCAACAGCCCTGCTCACTGGCCCGTTCGCTGGCCATTATTGGCGATAACTGGACGCTGCTGGTGCTGCGCGACTGCTTTCTCGGCGTGCGCCGTTTTGATGATTTCCAGCAACGGCTGGGCGTCACCCGCCATGTGCTCAGCGACCGGCTGCGCAAGCTCGCCGAGGGCGGAGTGCTGGAAAAAGTCGCCTACCAGGAACGCCCCCTGCGCCACGAATACCGGCTGACCACCATGGGCCGCGACCTCTACCCGGTGATTGCCCACCTGGCCCAGTGGGGCGACAAATACCTGGCCGACGAAGCCGGCCCGCCGCTGGTGCGCGTGCACCGCCAATGCGGCGAACCGCTGGAGGCCAAACTGCAATGCGGCCATTGCGGTGAGAGCGTGGAGCCCAGGGATATTCGGCTGGAAGAGAACCCGCACTGGGCCGGGGCATTGTTGCCGACCAAAGCGGGTTAGAGGCTTTGTCGGATTACGTCCTCCGGACTAATACGACCTTGTGTCTCTCCGGCGGAAGGATTTGCTACCCTTCCGCCACTGCTGGCGGGCAACCCGTATTCGACCTGAGGCCCTGAGCCTGTGATGTAGATAGGTCCCGCCAGCATTTCTCTCAAAACTTGAACGGTATCCGAGCCCTTCGTTGACCGGATGAGGCTGCACGAACAAGGAGAAGTGGA
>NZ_LWEZ01001143.1:0-5371 GCF_001634945.1 Alcanivorax sp. HI0044 | reverse complement strand
CCGAAGATGTGTTGATCAAAGGTTGCGGCAAAGACGAAACCATTCTGTCGTTCAAGGACAGTGTCAACGTGACCGGCCTGGAAGCCCTGAACATTCGCGGCATTACCGTGGAAGACCTGACCATCCTGGATTCCCCGGGGGATGCCTTCAAACTCAAAAGTGTCAAATGGGGCACACTGCGCAACGTGCGGGCCATCTGGTCCGGCGGTGGCGAACCGATCACCGCAGATAACTACGCGGAACGCGTGCACGTTTCCTGTACCAACCCGCCGTTCAATGAAGGCGATCCCACCCCGGATTATGTGCCTAGCTCCGCCAGCGGCCGCTACGGGATCTACCCGGTAGAATCAGAAAACATTCTGGTGGAAGGCAGTGAATCCATTGGCGCCAGCGATGCCGGCATTTATGTGGGCCAGACCAACACCGCCATCATCCGCGACAGCCGTGCGGCCTATAACGTGATGGGTTTTGAAATCGAAAACGTTCAGGGCGGCGAGTACGACAACAACATCGCCGAATGTAATACCGGCGCCTTCCTGATCTACGACCTGGAAAACATCACCCGCTACGGTGATACCTCGGTAATGATCAACAACGTGGCTCGCAACAACAACACCTACAACTTTGCCCACAGCGGCCTGGTATCGGTAGTACCCCGCGGCACCGGTTTTATTACCCTCGGCTACGACAACATCGAAGTGCTCAACAACACCTTTGAAGATCACAGCACCGCGGCCGTTATCTACGCCAGCTATGAACTGATTGATGGCAAAAACAATACCGCCGATAAAAAACTCGACCCTTATACCGAAGGGCTGCACATCCACAATAACGTCATGAAAAATTCCGGTTATGACCTGCCACCACCGGACCTGGAAAAACTGGCAAACGGCGAAGTAGAAAGCGTGCTACCCACCCTGATCGGGCTGAAAAACCTGCCCACCCTCAACGACCCGACTCAACTGCTGGGCAGCCTGACAAACATACTCAATCTGGGCAAAGGGGCACACATTGTCTGGGACGGCCTGCGCGATGATCTGGACGAAGACTGCCCCTACCCGGTGGACAGCAACGGCGATCCGGTTCCCATGTGGGACAGCGGCAAGCCTATCCATACCAACGAGCACCCCAACCCCAGCTGCCACTACAACGCCTACAAATTTGACGAGAACAAAGCGCGGATTCAGCCGGAGTGGGGTTCCTGTATCCACGATAACGATCTGGACAGCGACAGCGCACCCTATCTGAACTTCCATGGTACCGATGGCCTGGAACTGGTACTGGCCATTGCGGAACAGGATTTTTCCATTCTGTCTCCCACAGGCCTGCTAGATGTGCTGGAAGGGCTGCTCAACCTGCCTTCGGACACCAATCTGTCTGATCATGATTGCCAGGCCCGTTTTGGCAAAACGTTGCCATCATTGCCGCGGGTAGAAATTCCGCCCTTCGAGCCCAGCGGTGAATTTGACCCTGCACCGTCGGATGAAGTTGTAGAGTTCTACTGTAGCGCTGAAGTTGCCGACGGCGAGATCAACCGCGAAGCACTGAACTACAACTGCCCGACGCTGGATCAGTACAACCTGTTTGCCGATGCGCAAGATCCACGCAGCATGCCCAATGAAAGTGGCCAGCCCTTTGTGCTGAACACCAAGCTGTTCTCTGACTACTCAACCAAGTACCGGGTCGTGTTTGTCCCCCCCGGCGAGCAGGCGGTGTACAGCGATGGCCAGGACGGCAACAACGTTAACGGCAGCATCGTGTTCCCGGAAGGCACCGTGATTGCCAAAACCTTTGCTTTCACCGATGAAAGCCAGGGCACCGAAGTCCCGGTAGAAACCCGCTTGCTGATCAAACGCAGAAACAGCCAGGACAGCGCCGTCTGGGTAGGCCTGCCCTACATCTGGGAAGAAGAAGACGGCAAGAGGGTTGCGCGTCTGGCCATGAACGGGGGCACCGCGTCGGTTGCCTGGCATTACCGTGATGCGGATTCCAACACCCTGCTCACCGGCAGCACCGATGGTTACACCATTCCTAACGGTAACCAGTGCGTGACCTGTCACGCCAATGATGACCAACCGGCTGGCAGTGCCCCCATTGGGCCCAAGCCGCGTAACCTGAACCGTGCCTACAAAGCAGAATCTGCCTTTATGGGCACCAGCGGTCAGGCCGGCTTCCCGGCGGTAAACCAGATCAAGCAGTGGAAAGATCTGGGGATTCTGACCGGCGTGCCGGAGTTGACCATCAGCAATGGGGTGGCCACCAACATTGAGCACTTGCCGCGCTGGAATGTGCCCGGTGACAGCGGTGAAACCGCCAACTCAGCGGCGGATATCGAAAGCCGTGTGCGTGCCTATCTGGAAGTGAACTGTCAGCACTGCCACAACGACAAGGGCGCCGCGTCCAACACCGGTTATTACCTGGATCACTTCCGCGATGTGAACGCCAGCTACGGGGTGTGCAAGAAGCCCACGGCCACCGGCGGCGGCTCCTGTGGTCGCCAGCATGTACTGGTTCCCGGCAGCGCAGGCAGCTCCATCGTCTCCTGTCGCGTCGCTGCAGAAGATGATCCGCAGAAAATGATGCCACCGATTGCCCGCAGCGTTGCCCATGGCGAAGCCACCGCGCTGATGGATCAGTGGATCAATAATGTGGTGGATAGCAGCTATACGAACGCTAGCGCCTGTAACTGATAGCCCCCTCCCTCCTCTCCGGCACCATCGGAGGGGAGTGCAACACCCCCTCCCTGCAAAGGGAGGGTTCTTAGGGCCTGTTAACAGACCCTAGCCGCTCTGCGGCCGCTATACGCGTCAGGCATCAGGCATCAGGCGTTTGGCGTCCAGCGCTCTTCTTTTTATCTCGAATGGCTTTCAACGGTGCAGACAATTTGTCCGGATGACGCGGATGAATGGCCGCATAGCATTGAAAAATTTCGGCCAGATCCTTCTCTACATCGCCACACGGCTCAATCACGCGAGCAAAGGTAATTTCCTTTTTCCGGTAGTCCGCAGTGGCCACCACAATCGGCACACCCGCCTGCTGGGCGATCCGGTAGAAGCCGGTCTTCCATTGTGTCGCCCCGCCCCGGGTGCCTTCCGGCGCCACCACCATCACCAGCTTGTCGCGGCTATTAAACTGCTCCACGGTCTGCTCAACCACACCACCCGCCTTGTGCCGGGCAATGGGCAACGCCCCCATCCAGCGCAGAATGGCCCCAAACGGCCCCTTGAAGGCGCTGTCCTTGATCATCACGTGAGCATCCAGCCCCAGCTGCATCATGGCCGCCAGGGTATAAATGCCATCCCAGTTGGACGTATGCGGCCCGCCGATAATTACCGCCTTGGGCACCGCCGGCATGGGGTTGGTCACCCGCCAGCCTGCCAGGCGCAAAAAGCCACGGGCAAGCCACCGGGAGAAGGCATTTCCGCGACGGGGATAATCAGAGTCCAGGGCTGATGGCATGGGATTGTCCATTGCAAAGAGAGCGGCGATCATACGCACGCGGCCCAATGATCACATTGGCACTAACGCCCAACGCACTCACAAGGCGATAACCGGCCCATGGACACCCTGCACTACCTGACAGGCTACCCCGCCCAGATCCAGCAACAGGCCCAAATCCTGCTGGACCAGGGGCAGCTGGGGGATTATCTGCAACAGCGCTATCCCGACAAGCATGAGATTCAAGGTGACAAGGCCCTGTTTCAATACGCCAACCCCCTCAAGCAACAATAGCTGCGCAAGGCGCCACCACTGGGCAAAGCCCATTACGATGCCAAGCTGAAAACGCTGAGTCAGGCGCGTGGGAGCCTCTGACTCACCCCTTGTATACTCAGGCTTTCAGGCTGGTTCGCAATCTAGGCGCACTTTTAAAGGCATGCTGGTTGCCTGTCGAGAAAGGGCAACAACGAGTGCGGACCAGCCTGAAAGCCCCGTAGGGCGAGACCTGAAGCGCACATCTGCTGCGCTTCGCCACTAGTAAAGGGAACCACCCTGCCCGTCGTGCCGAAACACAACAGCTGCACACTTCAGGTCACGCTGAGCATGCAAGGGGTGAGTCAGAGGCTCCCTGGCATGCATACCCGGCACACCCGCATTCACGGCAGCAAATTACGCAGCCATAACAGCCTGCGTATCGCCAGCCAGTTCAAGGCAGCGCCGGAAGCCTTTCTGCGCATGATCGTGGTCCACGAACTGGCTCACTTCAAAGAAACCGACCACAACAAGGCGTTTTATCAGCTCTGTTCGCACATGGCGCCGGACTACCATCAACTGGAACTGGATACCCGGCTCTGGCTTCTCTGGCAGGACACACGCAACCGCTGACACAGGCACCGCCGGCAAGAACCAGATTGCCCCCTGACGCCCCACTCCAACAGCACGAAAACGTCAAAAACCTCTTTATTCAACAAGCATTTACATTATCAATCGCGAATATCAGAAAAGACCATGGCCGGCAGTTTCATGTCTCCGCCATAAGGGCGTAGTATGAAATGACTTAACGTCATAACGCAGGGTCATCAGTGCCTAGGTTTGTGGCAATGTTGTACTGATCCTGCGCCAGTGTTCCGCATTGGCGGCCGTTCTATTTCCGCCCGCGCGGGACTCCAATCAGAGCCCAGGAGGTGTGTAGTGACACGGATTGGCCAGGACACCCTGAACAGCAAAAAAACGCTGCAAGCCAACGGCAAGACCTATCATTATTTCGATATCAATGCGGTCGCCGACAAAGGCTGGGGTGATCTCAGCAAGCTCCCCTTTTCCCTCAAAGTCCTTCTCGAAAACCTGCTCCGCTTTGAAGACGGTGACAGCGTCACCGGCGCCGACATCGAAGCCGTGATGCGCTGGCTGGAACACAAGCGCTCGGACAAGGAAATCAATTACCGCCCGGCCCGGGTACTGATGCAGGATTTCACCGGCGTCCCCGGTGTGGTGGATCTGGCGGCCATGCGCGATGCCATCAAGAAGGCCGGCGGCGATCCGGGCCGCATTAATCCGCTGACACCGGTGGATCTGGTCATCGACCACTCGGTGATGGTGGACAAGTTCGGCAACCCGCAAGCCTTCGAAGAGAACGTGGAAATCGAGTACCAGCGCAACCGGGAGCGTTATCAGTTCCTGCGCTGGGGCCAGAAAGCCTTCGACAACTTCCGCGTGGTGCCGCCGGGCACCGGCATCTGCCACCAGGTGAACCTGGAATACCTGGCCAAGGGTGTGTGGTCGTCCGAATCCGAGGACGGCAACACCTATGCCTACCCGGACACCCTGGTGGGCACCGATTCCCACACCACCATGATCAACGGCCTGGGCGTACTGGGCTGGGGCGTGGGCGGGATCGAAGCGGAAGCCGCCATGCTTGGCCAGCCCATCGCCA
>NZ_LWEZ01001142.1:0-685 GCF_001634945.1 Alcanivorax sp. HI0044 | reverse complement strand
GTGAATTGCACGGCAAGAAAAAGCAGAAGGAATCCGTGGGCGGATTGATGAAATCACTCTCCGTGCTACGTAGCCACTTTGGCCAGGTGCACCTGAACTTCGGTGAACCGATCAAGCTGGTGGACTATCTGGACGGCCATAACCCGAAATGGCGCAATGAAACCGTGGCCCCCGGTGACAATCCACCCTGGTTCAAACATGCGGTGGAAGAACTGGGACAAGAGGTGGTCGAATCCATCAATGCTGCCGCTGTGGCGAACCCGGTCAATCTGCTCAGCCTGGCGTTGCTGGCCTCTCCCAAGCACACCATGGATATTGCCCAGCTTCGTCAGCAACTGGACCTGTATATTTCCCTGCTCAAACAAGCGCCTTACAGTGACAACGCGGCACTAGCCAACGATGACGCCAGTGCCATTATTGAGTACGGCCTGGAGCACGACTTCCTGGAACGTATTGAACACAAGCTGGGCGACGTGGTTACCACCGATGAAAAAACCGCCCTGCAAATGGCGTACGTGCGCAACAACAGTCTGCACCTGTTCATTCTGCCGGGCCTGATCTGCTCGCTGGTAATGAATGCACGATCCATCAGCATGGATGTACTGCAAAGCATGGTGCGTCTGCTCTATCCTTTCCTGCGTAACGAGTACTTCCTGCACTGGCAGGATGACGAGGAACTGGCAGC
>NZ_LWEZ01001141.1:0-4025 GCF_001634945.1 Alcanivorax sp. HI0044 | reverse complement strand
TCGCAATCTATACCCCATTCGGGGCACAGAGGGCGCGCTTTTGAAGGTGTCCCCTAACTGGGATCGAGATATGTCCATCCATCGAAAAAGCGCAACAACGAGTGCGGGCCAGCCTGGATGACCCGAAGCACCCGTTCGGGCATAAAGGCGCGGCCTGAAGCGCACACCTGCTGCGCCTTGCCTCTCGGAAAGGGAACCACCCTGACCATCAAGACAAGACGCAACAGCTGCACGCTTCAGGCCACGCTGAGCATGCAAGGAGTTTTTCAGAGGTTCCCTAGCGTTTTTTCATGATTTCCCCCTTACTTTTGGCAAAGGCGGCAAGATTAATACCTAAGCCTCAGATGGAAAATCTTTTTCATATCATTGCGATATTACTTACACGCTTTTGAGAGATTTCGCACTGGCGACACCCATCACCCCCATACATCCCAGCACCAGCAACGCCCAGCCGTTACCCAACATGGCCACCGCCGCACTGATACCGCCAACTGCCAGCAACAGCACGCCAATCACGGTATTGCTCACCGCCGTGTAATCGGTGCGCTTGGTGCCGCCCGCCATGTCCACCATGTAGGTCTTGCGGCCGATACGCACGCCGGCATGAGCAATGGCCAGGATGAAAAAGGCCACCGGGTACAACCAGTGCATGCCCTCTGCCTGCACACCGGACACCGACACCGCACCCGCCACCACACACACCAGCGCTGCCAGGGTGCCGCCACGGATCATGACGGCACGACTGGAGCTGTCTGCCATATAGCCCCACACCGTGGCACTCACCGCACTGGCCAGGCTCGACGCCAACACGAAACTCCCCAGCAGCAACGCCAGGCTGGACTGCTCTTTCGCCAGTAACACCAGAAACGGCGACGCCAATGACGACGCCATCAGCAAGGCACGGGTCATCACGAAGCGTCGGAAGGGCACATCGTCCTTCAACAGGGACAAGCTGTTCCAGGCCTCGCGCAGGGCGTTGCTGCCGCCCTCGCTGGCACCGGGATATTCATCCACGGACAGAAACACCAGCGCAGCCACCAACCAGGCCGCACCGGCACCGGCCAGCAGTGCACTGTAGAACAGGATGGAAGGGTCGCTGTCGCCACGGAAGATCAGCAGCGTCAGCCCGAAGGTCAGCGCGCCGGACAGCGTGGCCGAAAGGCCGGTGAGCCGGCCACGGCGGGATTTGGGAATACACTTGCCCTGCACATCCTTCATGGACACGGAACAGAAGCCCCGGCTGATGCTAAAGAGCACCAACAGGCCGACAATCGCCCACCCCGCAGCCAGGCCGTCCAGCAGCCACACCACCAACGCCATGCCCAGCACAGACAATCCCTGCAGCGCCGCCCCAAGCACCCAGAAGCCCTTACGCACCGGGTAGCGACGCACCAGTGCGCCGATCATCAACTGAGGAATCAACGAACCGGACTCACGAATGGGCACCAGCAAGGCGGCCAGAGAACCCGGCGCGCCCACCGCGCTGATCAGCCAGGCCAGCACGGTTTTCGGGTTGATCAACAGGTCACCGACCTTGGTCAGGGTATTGGCGGCGATAATGCGAAAGAAGTTGCCCGGCACCTCCCGGCAAGCGTCCTCACTAATGTCTGTACAGGTGCGCGCATCTTCATCGTTGGCCACTTTTTCATACAACGCGTCCACTACCGACTCTTTCTTCATACACTTCCTGATAATCGCTAGACGCCAAATGCCGGATGCCTGACGAAAAACACGCAGCCTGAAATGCTGTCGTTATTCCGACACGCTTTCCCCGCTTTGCGGCGCACAGGGGTTTGACGGGAAAGCAGCAGGCATGGCAGATACGCAGAACCACGAAAATACCGTCCCCAATTGGCAGGATACCATGGCAACCACCGGGCTTTGATTGCGCCGCCACCGGGCGGGCTTTAGACTTTGCGACATCTCTTGCTAGCGAGTCATCATGTCGCCACAGAATCCCGACGTCTTGCCCCATGCCGCCGCCGGCTCCGTAGGGCTGATCGAGCCACAGGTTCACCACTTCGACACCCCGTTGGAGCTGGAATGTGGCCGCACGCTGCCGACCTATGATCTGGTTTATGAAACCTACGGCACCCTGAACCGCGACGCATCCAACGCGGTGCTGATCTGCCATGCCCTGTCCGGCCACCATCACGCCGCCGGCTATCACCGGCCGGACGACAAACGCCCGGGCTGGTGGGACACCTGCATCGGCCCCGGCAAGGTCATCGACACGGACCGCTTCTTCGTGGTCAGCCTGAACAACCTGGGCGGCTGCCACGGCTCTACCGGCCCGGCGTCCATCAATCCGGAGACCGGCCAGCCCTGGGGCCCGGACTTTCCCATGATGACGGTGAAGGACTGGGTAAACAGCCAGGCACGATTGGCCGATGTGCTCGGCATTCAACGCTGGGCCGCGGTCATCGGCGGCAGCATGGGGGGCATGCAAGCCCTGCAGTGGTCCATCGATTACCCGGAACGCCTCAGCCATGCAGTGGTCATCGCCGCTGCGCCGAAGCTCTCTGCCCAGAACATCGCCTTTAATGAAGTGGCGCGACAGTCGATTCTGACCGACCCGAACTTCCACGGGGGGCGTTATTACCTGCATGATACCTACCCGCGCCAAGGGCTGATTCTGGCGCGCATGGTCGGCCACATCACCTACCTGAGTGACGACGCCATGCGCATGAAGTTCGGCCGCGACCTGCGCGCCGGGCGCTTCCATTTCGGTTTTGATGTGGAGTTTCAGGTGGAATCCTACCTGCGCCATCAGGGCGAAGTATTTTCACGCAATTTCGACGCCAACACCTACCTGCTGATGACCAAGGCGCTGGACTATTTCGACCCGGCCCGGGAATTCGACCACTCCCTGGAGCAGGCGCTCGCCAAACCCAGCTGCAACTTCCTGGTCATGTCGTTCACCTCGGACTGGCGCTTCGCCCCGGAACGCAGTCGGGAAATCGTCAACGGCCTGGTCCACGCCGGCCGCAATGTGAGTTACGCTGAAATCGACACGCCCAAGGGCCACGACGCCTTCCTGCTGGATATCCCCGAGTACACCAAATTGTTCGGTGCCTACATGCACAGGGTCGCCAACGAGGTGGAAAACAGCGCCAACGAAACCGAAAGCCGGACGGAAAATGCGGGGGCCAGTGCCGATGCGTGATGACCTTCAGCTAATCAGTGACTGGATTCCCCACAACGCAACCCTGCTGGACCTGGGTTGCGGCGACGGCACCCTGCTGGCCCACCTGAAAGCGCACAAGCAAACCGCCGGCTATGGCCTGGAAATCAACCAGGACAACCTGGCCGCCTGTTTTGAAAAGGGCGTGAATGTTCTGGAGCAGGATCTGGATGGCGGCCTGGGCAACTTCCAGGATCACCGCTTTGATTACGTGGTGATGACCCAGGCACTGCAAGCGGTGCTGCGCCCGGACCAGATCCTCAACGAAATGGTCCGCGTGGGTCGCGAAGCGATTATCACTTTCCCCAACTTCGGCCACTGGAAAGTCCGCGCTTACCTGGGCCTGAAAGGGCGCATGCCGGTGTCGTCCGCGCTGCCCTACGAGTGGTACAACACCCCGAACATTCACCTGTGCACCGTGCAGGATTTTGAAACCCACTGCCGAAAGCACGGCATTCGCATCCTCGAACGCCAGGTGATTAACCGTAATCACCGCACCAGCGTGCTCAGCAAATGGTGGCCAAACCTGTTCGGAGAAATCGCCATTTATCGGGTGAAGGGCTAAGCAGCTACGAGCTACGAGCTACGAGCTACGAGCTACGAGCTACGAGCTACGAGCTACGAGCTACGAGCTACGAGCTACGAGCTACGAGCTACGACGTTAGACAGTGTGGAACTCGGGATCCAGGTTCCCGCTCTTTTATCTTTTTCTCGTGGCTCGCGGCTAGACGCTAGCAGCTAACGACGTCAGGAGGTCCCCATGGAAAAAATCGTACTCGCCTCCGGCAATGCCAAGAAACTCGCTGAAATGCAGCACCTGCTGGCGCCGCTGAATATTGAA
>NZ_LWEZ01001140.1:0-39334 GCF_001634945.1 Alcanivorax sp. HI0044 | reverse complement strand
AATGGCGACCCCGCGTTGCGGCAAAAGTTATACATGGGTGCCGTTGTGGCGATGCGGCATAACCCCAGCATTCGGCGCCAATATCAACGGCTGTGTGCTGCAGGCAAACGAAAGATGTCAGCGCTGGGCGCGGCCATGAGAAAACTGGTGCACATCGCTTACGGCGTGCTGGCGCACCAGAAAGAATATGAACCACAGCCCGTTTGAGAGGGGTTGTGGTTCATTGGGAGAGACGGTATCTACACGCTGGTCCATTGGTTCTACGAAGCTGCTGTAGGAGATCCCTTCCAGGGGGCGAACCGAGCGCAGCGAGGAAATCGCCCGGGAGGGCGATCAGGCGTTCCTGATCCGCCCGGTTTTCCCGGATGGAAACCGCTGTTGCTTCGCCCGGTTCGCACCCCGAGAGGAGCTCCTGCAGCCGGGGAAAACCAACAACGTGCTGCGTGCCGCGTCTCTTTTACCGACTCCAGCGGGTGCCTTCGCGGGTGTCTTCCAGTTGAATGCCGGCGTCGGTGAGTTGCTGGCGGATTTCGTCGGCGCGGGTGAAGTTCTTGTCCTTCTTGGCCTGGGTGCGCTCGGCGACCAGGGCGTCGATGTCGTCGTTGCTGAGGCCATCTTCGCTCACGTTCTTGTTCTGGAACCAGGCAGTGGGCTCCACGGTGAGAATACCGAGCAGGTCGGCGCCGGCCAGTAATTCCGCTTTCAGTTTCGGCTTGTCCGCCAGCTCGGCCTTGTTCAGTTCGCCGGCGATGGCATGCAGGGCGCTGACCGCTTCCGAGGTGTTCAGATCATCTTTCAGCGCTTCCAGCACCGGGTGGTTGTCCGGCAGTTGGTAACCGGCTTCCGGCGCCACGGTTTCGCCGCGACCGAGCAGAGCGTAGTAGAGTGTATCCAGGCCTTTCTCGGCATTCTCCAGCACGTCGGCAGAGAAGTTCAGCGGCGAACGGTAATGGCTGGAGACCAGCGCAAAGCGCAGGATCTCACCGTGGTACTGGGTGAGCAGGTCACGGACCAGTCGGAAGTTGCCCAAAGACTTGGACATCTTCTCGCCGTCGATATTGATGTAACCGTTGTGCATCCAGTAGCGCACATAATCGGTGCCGTGGGCGCAGCAGCCCTGGGCGATCTCGTTCTCGTGGTGCGGGAAGATCAGGTCCTGCCCACCACCGTGGATATCGATGACATCGCCCAGATGCTTGTGGATCATGGCGGAACATTCGATGTGCCAGCCCGGGCGACCACGGCCCCAGGGGGAGTCCCAACCGGGCTGTTCATCGGTGGAGGGTTTCCACAGGATGAAGTCGCCAGGGTGTCGCTTGTAGTCGGCCACTTCCACCCGGGCACCGGCGAGCATGTCTTCCAGTTTACGCCCGGAGAGCTTGCCGTAGTCGGGCATGGATTCCACCGCGAACAGCACCTGGCCGTCGGCCTCATAGGCGTGGCCTTTTTCCACCAGAGTTTCGATCATCGCCAGCATTTCCGGGATGTGATCGGTGGCCTTGGGGATGATGTTCGGGGTTTTGGCATTCAGGGCCGCCATGTCTTCCAGGAAGGCGGCGCTAAAGCGCTCGGTGAGTTCGCCGATGTCTTCGCCGTTTTCCGCTGCGGCATTGATGATCTTGTCATCGATGTCGGTGATGTTGCGGGCATAGGCCACTTCCGGATAGAGCCGCTGCAGCAAGCGATACAGCACATCAAACACCACCACCGGGCGGGCGTTGCCGATATGGACGAAGTTGTAGACCGTGGGGCCGCACACATAGAGGGTGATGCGGTTGGGATCCAGCGGAATGAAGTCGTCCTTTTGCCCGGTGAGGGTGTTCTGCAGCTTGAGAGTCATTTTTTATAAAGCTCTTTCGGATCGATGATCGGCGTTTTGTCGATGGTCACGTTGTCGGCGTCGGCTTTCCAGTAGAAGCAGTCCCGGCGGCCGGTATGGCAGGCGGGGCCGGTCTGGTCCACTTTCACCAGCACGGTGTCGGCGTCGCAGTCGATGCGCAGTTCTTTCAGCATCTGCACCTGGCCGGAGGATTCGCCTTTGCGCCAGAGCGTCTTGCGCGAGCGGGAGTAGTAGCACACGCGTCCGGTCTGCAGGGTTTCCTCGATGGCTTCGCGGTTCATCCACGCCATCATCAGGACTTCGCCGGTGTCATGCTGTTGGGCAATGGCGGGTACCAGGCCGTCGCTGTTGTACTTGAGGTTGTCCAGCGCGTCCTTGAGGGCGAGCTGAAAGCCTTCGGGTTGGTGTTCGTTGTCTTTGAACATGGTTGATCCAGTCTGAGGTCGGACGTCGGACGTCGGACGCTTTAAACATGAAAACCCGCCCAAGCCGGTTTTCGCGTCAGACGTCAGACTTCCGACGTCCGACCGTTTAGATCGGCAAGCGTGTTGCGTCGGCCAGGGCCGCCACGGCTTCGTCCAGATCCACGGTCTCGGTAGCCTGGGAGCCCAGGGTGCGAATGGCCACCTGATTCTGCTGGGCTTCCTGTTCGCCGATCACCCAGATGCGCGGGGTCTTGGCGCGGGAGTGTTCGCGGACCTTGAAGCCGATCTTCTCGTTGCGAATATCCAGCTCTGCCGGTACCCCGGCGGCAACCAGTTTCTGCTGCACGGCGGTGGCGTACTCGTCGGCGGAGTTGGTAATGGTGCAGATCGCCACCGGGCGCGGCGCCAGCCACAGGGGCAGGTGGCCGGCGGTGGATTCGATCAGGATACCCAGGAAGCGCTCCAGGGAGCCCAGCACCGCACGGTGCAGCATCACCGGACGCTGGCGGGAACCGTCTTCGGCCACGTATTCCGCATCCAGACGATCAGGCAACACGAAGTCCACTTGCAGGGTGCCGCACTGCCAGTCGCGGCCAATGGCGTCACGCAGTACGAATTCCAGTTTCGGGCCATAGAAAGCGCCTTCGCCCGGGTTCAGTTCGCATTCCAGCCCCAGGGATTCCACCGCAGAGCGCAGGGCGCCTTCGGCCTTGTCCCAGGTTTCGTCGGAGCCGGCACGGTTGTCCGGGCGATCGGAAAATTTGATGCGGAAGCTGTCGAAGCCGAAGTCTTCGTAGACTTCGCGCAGCATCTTGATAAAGCCGGCGGTTTCCTCGTTGACCTGTTCTTCGGTACAGAAGATATGCGCATCGTCCTGGCTGAACGAGCGGGCACGCATCAAGCCATGCAGGGCACCATGGGCCTCGTTACGGAACAGGGTGGTGAATTCGCCCAGACGAATCGGCAGGTCCCGGTAGCTGGTGATGCCTTGCTTGAAAATCTGCACGTGGCCCGGGCAGTTCATCGGCTTCACGGCCATTTCTTTGTGGTCGTGGGTGCAGACGGTGAACATGTCTTCGCCGTACTTGTCCCAGTGGCCGGACTGTTCCCAGAGGATGCGGTCCATCATCTGCGGGGTGGAGACTTCCTGATAGCCGCCTTTTTCCATCTTGCCGCGGATGTAGTTTTCCAGGTTCTGGCGCATGCGCCAGCCCTTCGGGTGCCAGAACATGCTGCCCACCGCTTCCTGCTGGATATGGAACAGGCCCATTTCCCTGGCGAGTTTGCGGTGGTCACGTTTTTCCGCTTCCTCAAGCTGCTTGAGGTGGGCGTTCAATTCTTTCTTGTCGCGCCAGGCGGTGCCGTAAATGCGCTGTAGCTGGGCATTGTTGGCATCGCCCCGCCAGTAGGCGCCGGCCACCTTGGTCAGCTTGAAACCGTCGCCCAGCTTGCTGGTGCTGGGCAGGTGTGGGCCGCGGCACAGGTCGATGAAATCGCCCTGGCGGTACAGGCTTACTTCCTGGTCGGCGGGCAGCTCGCGGATGATTTCGGCCTTGAATTCTTCGCCTTTCTCCAGGAAAAAGGCCACAGCTTCATCACGGTCCCAGACTTCACGGCGGATTTCCTCATTGCGGCGCACAATATCCTGCATGCGCTTTTCAATGGTTTTCAGGTCATCCGGAGTGAACGGGGTGTCCCGATGGAAGTCATAGTAGAAGCCGTTGGCAATGGTCGGGCCAATGGTCACCTGGGTATCCGGGAACAGCTCCTGCACGGCTTCGGCCATGACATGGGCGGCATCGTGGCGAATCAGTTCCAGGGCCTCGTCGGTCTCCCGGGTGATGATTTCCACCGTGGCGCCGTCGTCGATGGGCAGATAGACGTCGATCAGGTTGCCGTTGGCCTTGGCGGCCAGGGCTTGCTTGGCGAGTTTTTTGCTGATGCGTCCGGCGATTTCGAAGGCGGAGGCGGGTTGCTCAAACTCCATGCTTGCCCCATCGGGCAGTTGATAGCTCACACTCATGAGACAGGGGATCCAGGTGATTGGCTCAGAACCGGAAGATGGTAGGGAATCAGGCCCCCCGCTTCAAGGTGCGGGGGCGGCTAAGCGCCTCCTGAGGCATGATTTTGCAGCCTTTAGTGCGCCTGTCGTGGATTAACCGACGTATGGCACAGAATTTTGCCTGTTTCCGGGCGCCCGCCTATGCTTGGGACGGGGATGCAGGGATAGATGACAATGAAAGTCCAAGGATGAACCCGATGGAGCTGGATAGCCCATGATGACACCCTCACAAACGCAACAGATGGCAGACAACGCGCAGTTGCCCAGGCTGTTGCGGGTGGCGCAACACCTGAGTGAGCAGAAGGATGTCCCCCGTCTGCTTGAGGCGTTGCTCAAAGAAGTGCTCTACCTGTGCCATGCGGACACGGGTTGGGTGTGGTTGTATACCGATAGTCGCCCCCGGGCCGGGCTGAATTGTCTGTGTCAGGATGCGGGCGGTGGCAGTGGTGCGGTAAAGGAAGCGCCGCAATGGTTTCGCCCGTTAGCCGAAGACGCGGCCGTTGACGGCATGGTAGAGCAGTGTTTTGCTGCGGGTGAACCCCTCACCGTGGCATTGACGCAAACCTCTCTCAGTGAGGCTGATCAGGCGCTGCTGGCGGCACTGGCCCCGGATGCCAAAGGGGTTCAGCTCTGGCCACTGTACAACCATGAAGGCCTGGTAACCGGTGTGCTGCAGCTGGCCTATGACAAGCCGGTGCCCCGCAATCTGCAGCGTCTGGGGGAACATGGACACCTGATTTTCCAGTCCCTGCTGACCTACGGGGGGATTGCCCTGAGCAATCTCAGCCAGGTGCAGGAACTTAAGGACCTGCTGGATGCCTTTATCAAGGTGCTGGCCCAGGCCATTGATGCGAAAAGCCCTCACACCAGCGCCCATTGTCAGCGGGTGCCGGTGATCACCGAAATGCTGGCCCAGGCCACCTGTGATGATCAGGCGCTATTTCCCGATTTTTCGCTGGATGAAGAGGGCTGGTATGAGCTGCACGTGGCCGCCTGGCTGCACGACTGCGGTAAGCTGGCCACCCCGGACTCGGTGTTGGACAAGTCCACCAAGCTGCACACCCTTCACGACCGCATTGATGAAGTCGCCAGTCGTTTTGCCGCCCTGCGGGCAGAAATCCAGTTCCGTTATGAAAAAGCCTGCTTGCTGAAACCGGAAGAAGAACCGGCCAGCCGGCAGCGGATGGAAGACGAAATTGATGCGCTGAAAGAAGAGCTGGCCTTTCTGGAGCGGATAAACCGTGGCGGAGAGGCCATGGCCGCGGTGGATCAAGAGCGAGTAAAGGCGATTGCTGCACGGACATGGACCGATGCCTGGGGGCAGGAAAAACCGCTACTTAGTGACGACGAAGTGTACAACCTGTGTATTCCGCGCGGCACACTGACACCGGAAGAGCGCAAGATTATCAACGGCCATATGGATGTGACCCTGGACATGCTGGGCTCCTTGCCATTTCCGCGTAAATTGCAGCGGGTGCCGGAATATGCCGGTGGCCACCATGAAAAAATGGATGGCACGGGTTTCCCGCTTGGCCTCACCCGTGACCAGATGTCGATTCCTGCACGGATCATGGCTATCGCCGATGTGTTCGAAGCGCTTACGGCCAAGGAGCGCCCCTATAAAACGCCGCTCAAACTCAGTGAAGCGCTGGGTATCATGCAGCGCATGCGCAACAACGATCACCTGGACCCGGACCTCTACCAACTGTTCATCCGCTCACAGGTGTGGCGTCAATACGGTGAGAAGCATCTGGACCCGGTGCAGCTGGATGTGGAGGATGGCAGCGCGTTTTTGTGACGGAATTTCTGTCGGTGAGTCGATAGCGCCGCGATCAAATTAGTTCAAAGTTCAAAGTTCAAAGTTCAAAGTTCAAAGTTCAAAGTTCAAAGTTCAAAGTTCAAAGGGAAGTGATTTTTTAATGTTGAGGTCTTTGTGCGTATTGTTTTTTTGATAGTGCTTTGCCTGTTGTCTTCGTTGTCCATGGCCAGCGACTGGTTGTTGTCATTGGAAGGGCCGCGTACCCAGGGTTCCTTGTTGCGTGGGCAGGTGGAAAATGGAGTGACTGTCAAGCTGGGCGACCGGGCAGTGCGCACCACCGATGCGGGTTTTTTCGTTGTGGGGGTTGGGCGTGACGCTGCTCTGCAACAGACGCTGTTATTGGAAAAAAACGGTGAGCAGCAACTGGTGCCGGTGATGCTGGAGAAACGTGAATATGCGATTCAGCGTATTGAAGGCGTGCCCAAACGCACGGTCGAACCGCCACCGGAAGCGGTGTTGAAACGAATACGTCGAGAAGTGGCCGAGATCAAAACTGCGCGGGATACGGATTCCGACCTGATGGCCTTTCTCAGTGATTTTCAGTGGCCACTCACCGGGCGTATCAGTGGTGTGTATGGCAGTCAGCGAGTCTATAACGGCAAGCCTGGCCGGCCACACTATGGCGTGGATGTGGCCCGGCCCACGGGTACGGTGGTGGTGGCGCCAGCGGATGCGGTGGTCACTTTGGTGCAACAGGACAATTATTATTCCGGTGGCACCTTGATTATGGACCACGGTTATGGAGTGTCATCCACCATGATCCACCTTAGCGAGGTGCTGGTGAAAGACGGGCAGACGGTGAAGCAGGGCGAGCCCGTGGCCAAAGTCGGTGCCAGCGGGAGAGCCACAGGCCCTCATCTGGATTGGCGCCTGAACTGGTTCGAGGTCAAGCTGGACCCGGTTACGGTAGTGCCGCCGATGAAGTAATGGCCCTGTTAAAACAATCGGGACTGTTTCTGCCCGCGTTGATTTTCCTTCACGGATTTGACGAATCCTGCAGATACATCTTTAGCGCCACCGCATTATTATGGGCTTCATCCCTGGCGCCATACACTAACGTAAGACGACCATCTTTGGCTGTTTGGCGTAATGCCTGCCGTGTTTCGTGCGGCAGGTTTTCACGCAATTCGCGGTGGTATTTCTGGTAAAACGCGGCCCACTTTTTCGGGTCGTGATCGAACCATTTTCGCAAGTCATCCGAAGGCGCCAATGCCTTGTTCCATTCGTCGATTTTCAGCTCGTCCTTGCTCACACCCCGCGGCCATAGCCGGTCGATGAGAATCCGGTAACCATCATCGGGGGCTGCCTTTTGGTAGGCACGTTTGCAGTGAATGTTGAACTCCTGAGAAGACATCTTTGACCTCCCTGGCTGGATAGCGTTGGAAATAACGGTATCAGGTTTTTCTGCGGTGTTGCTCGTTACTCTGGCATTGCTGTGGGCAGACACTGGAGCCGTGAGGATGAACATGTTTGGCCAGTATATAGACGAAGCTCCACAGTGATGCGGTGATCACGATAAGCAAGAAAAGACTGGGCAGCGGACGGATGCGTTCGCGATGGGATGTTTGTGGTTTTGTCGGTGGTGACATCGAAACCTCCCGATCAGCGTGGGGCCCTGCGCAGTTTGGCGATGCGGCTATGTATCTGGTCGAGTAACGTATCGATACGCTGCTGCACACTGGTGACGGCATGAATCTGGCTGCAGGATTGCCCGCAGAACAGCGCCATGTCATCGAGTTTCCCCCTGGCGTCAGCCAGTGGAGAATCGGTGGAAAAAAGATAGACCGGTTGCCCGTCCTGTTCGCCAATGCAGGTGTCGGGATCGGCCTGGTCATAATCGCCTCGGGTGACAGCGTTGTTGAGTACGCGCACCGGTGCCGGTTCATGCCAGTTGCGCGAAAAACGGGTGGTATGGACGGTGTCATCGGCACGGGCATCAACGATGCGTTGCTTATGGTGCAAGTGAGCGTTAGCTTCATGGGTGGCAAGAAACGCGCTGCCCAGACTGACGCCCTGTGCGCCCATTGATAAAGCCGCGAGGATGGCTTCACCGCTGGCAATGCCGCCGGAGGCCACCACCGGCACGTCACTATTGGCGGCGACCTGTGGGAGCAATGACAGGGTGGCCGTGGTGCCTCGAACATGACCACCGGCTTCGTATCCTTGCACGATCAATACATCGGCGCCGGCGGACTGAGCCAGGTCGGCATCACGCTGGCTGCCCACCTGACAGATTACCTGCTTGCCTTCTTTTTTGAGGTACTGCACCAGGCCGGTATCCACGTCCCAGAAAAACACAAAAGCGTCCACCTGGAGTGCCAGGCAGGTAGCAATCTGGTCCATCAGCAGGCGCCGTTCGGTGGCGGCGGGAATCAGGTTGACGGCGAAAGCCCCGTCGTTGATGGCGCGCAAGGCTTCCACTTCATGGCGGATGCGCGCCACGGGCTCACGAACCATACCCAGCACTCCGAAGCCGCCGGCCCGATTTACTGCCGCCACCAGTTGATGGCGGGATACGCCGCCCATACCTGCCAGCATGATGGGCAATTCGCAGCCCAGGGTATGCAGCAGCGGGGTGCGTAATGGTTGGGGAAGGATCACCATTGCCAGATCTGGTCCACGCTTTCATACAGGTTGACCAGGCCCTGGCGGCTGACGGCCTGAACTCCTTTGAGCAAGCTTTTGCGCTCCAGCCCCCGTTCTTCCAGATCCTCGCTAACGGCGTAAACGGGCACACCGCTTTCCAGCAGGTTGCTTAAATCCCGGGGCAGGTTGGCGGGCTGGGTTTGCGACCAGCCGGCCACGTTCAAGGCCGGTTGCGTTTGTTGCTGGGTGGCGTAATACACACCATGACCACTGAGCAGCACGGTCAAATGGCCACCGGCTCCGCGCATGGATTGGGTGAGCCAGAGGATGGTGTCGTCCTGCTCTTCGGTGGTGGTACGAAATGCCTGATCGATAACTTGTAACGCTTTCATGGCTTACCTCGTGCCGATGGTGAGAGTGTTGAAGGCCTCGCTGGCGTAGCGCCACAAATCCGGCGGGCCGCCTCGGCCGCAGCCGTCGATCACGTCGTTGACTCCACGCTCGTCCACGCACAGCCCGCAGTTGATCCACTCGAAGGTCAGCCCCTTGCCTGCGGCTTTTTGTTGCAAGGCGGCCACCCAGTCCTTGCTCAGCGGGTGGGCTTCTTCTTCACAGTCGTGGCCGTGAACAGCGTTGCCATGGGGCGACTGTTTGGAAAAAGACAGCGCCACGGCGCCTTCGTAGGCAAACACACGAACGTTGGCATTTTTTTCCAGAGCAGCATCAAGCAGACGGAAAAAGGTTACCGTGCGCTCACTCTCGAACGGTGGGTCCATGAACGCAAAGGTCAGTGTTTTGTTTTCACTCATGATCACTCCAATTAATTCCAGATGACTTTTTCACCGTCGAGCAGGGCGTCGATAACGGTATCAAGGCTGCTGCTGGCAATGTTGTCCTTCAGATCTTGATCCAGTATCTGCCGTTGTTGCAGAGAGAAACCGTCGGCCATGACAGGCACGCCCCATTTCAGCAGCTTGTCGAAATGCTCACTGCGGGCGCCTTTGCGAGCCGGGGTAACCCCGTTTTGTACCAGCAGCAGGCGCACGTTGTGGCCGGCATCGTAGAGTTGCCCGGCGAGGGCGAACTGGTGTGCGGTGCGGACCTCGGTGAACGGGTCCTGGCTCTGGATAAACAGGTAATCCGACATGATGACTCCTGGTTCAATGGGGCTGGATGACAACGGGTTGAGCATCCGGCGAGTTGCTATTGGTTGTGCTCTTGTCGTGCACGGTATCGAGACGCTTGCTGCGAATCAGGAAGTCCCCAAACGATTCGCCACTGTTTCTTTGCTCTGCAAAGGCTTCGAACAACGGAGCGATCAAGTCAATGAAGCGACTCTCACTGACGTTGCTGGCGTACAGACGATTGAGCCTGTCGCCATTAAAACTGCCGCCCAGGTACAAATTGTAGAGTCCCGGAGCGCGACCGGTGAGGGCGATCTCTGCCAGATAGGGGCGAGCGCAACCGTTTGGGCAACCGGTTACACGGAGCGTGATCGGTACCTGACTGAGGCCGTACTGCTGTTTGAGGCGGTTAAACAGCTCGAGCAGGTCCGGCATGTAGCGCTCCGCTTCGGCCATGGCCAGGCCGCAGGTGGGGAAGGCCACACAGCTGAGGGTATGCGCCGCTTGCAGGTCGGGTTCGAGCCGGTGGCTTAGTCCCAGGTCGTCAAGCCGCCAGCCGATCTGTTCGCGTTCGTGCTCTTCCACGTGGGTCAGCTGCAGGTTTTGATTGGTGGTCATGCGGATGCGACCGCCGTACTGCTGGAAAAAACCTTCCAGCTGGTCGCGCAAGGCGCCGTCGACACGGCCATTTTCAATATGCAGTGTTGCCGTCCACAGGCCGTCATCGCCTTGTTGCCAACCCAGTGCATCCCCGTTTTGGGTCAGAGTGAAGGGGCGTGCCGGTGCGAGAGGTTTACCGCGGCGCTGGGCCAGTTGTTGCAAAAACCAGTCATTGCCCAGGCGATCCAGGGTGTATTTAAAGCGAGCCCGGTGGCGGTCTTTACGGTCACCGAAGTCCCGCTGAATGCCCATGACGGTTTCAGCAAACGCAGGGGCTTCATTCGGGGGAATGAAACCGAGTACTTCGGCGGCGCGGGGATAGCTGTTTTCACGGGTATCCAGCTGCCCCATGCCGCCACCGACACAGATATTGAAACCTTGCAGTGCGCCGTCTTCCACGATGGCAATCAGGCCCAGGTCCTGGCCGTACACATCAATGTCATTGATGGGCGGAATCACATAACCCACCTTGAATTTGCGGGGCAAGTAGAGCGGCCCGTATTGTGGGTCCTCATCGGCCATGACCGGGCGATCTTCCTGATACCAGATTTGCGGGTAGGCACCGGTTTTGGGAATCAGTCGCTGGCTGGTTTCCCGGGCCAGGTCGGCCACTTGCTGGTGGATAGCAGATTGCGACGGATTGCTGCCACACACCACGCCACGACTGTCATCGCCGCAGGCGGCAATGGTGTCCAGGCCCAGGTCACGGATGCCCTGCATCAGTGCTCGCAGATACGGCTTGCGGATGCCATGGAGCTGAATGGTCTGCCGCGTGGTAATGCGAATGCCGCGATCGGCAAAGCGCCGCGACAACTGGTCGATGCCCTGCCACTGGGTTTTGCTCAGGGTGCCGCCAGGAATGCGCATGCGCACCATAAATTGGTAGTTGGGCTCCAGTTTGCGGCGGGCCCGGCCGGCGCGCAGGTCGCGGTCGTCCTGTTGATAAATGCCATGAAATTTCATCAGCAGGGAGTCGTCGCCGGAGACGGCACCGGTGATGGCGTTTTCCAGGCTTTCAGAAATGGTGCCACGCAGGTATTGGCTGTTGGCTTTGAGCTGCTCGTTGGCGTGCAGCTCGCTGATGTCCTGGCTCAGATCGCAGCTTCGATCAGTCATGGTCTGCCTCGCGGTTAATACAGGTTTCGGTGCAGGCGTTTGTCTTTACCCAGCTGTTTCCAGGTGTCCGCGTCAAACAGGGCGGACAGGGATTTTTCACAGTCGGCAAGACGTTGCTTGTCGCCACAGAAATACAGGTGAGCACCGGATTCGACCCACTCTTGCAAGCGTTTGGACTGTTCCAGTAGTGGGCTGGCCAGTCGTTTGCCTGGTTGGTCCTGATAGAAAACGGTATCGACCCTGTCGAGCACGCCGTCCTGGTGGGCTTGCTGGAATTCCGTTTGATAAAGAAAATCCTGCTCAAACTGTTGTTCGGCAAATACCAACCAGCAGGGGCGCTGCGCACGGGCTTGCCCCAGCGCTTGAATAAAGGCGCGGTAGGGGGCAATGCCGGTGCCCTCGGCGATCAAAATTACCGGTGTTTGCGGGTCGTCTGGCAAGTGGAAGCGAGCGTTGCGGTGCGGGTAAATGCGCACGGTGTCGCCGGGCTCCAGGGTGAGCAGATATTGGGAGGCGATGCCGCTTTCCTGGCGGCCGGCGATGCCATAGCGAAACGCTTTCACGTTCAGGTGCAGCTCATCGTCGATGTGTCCCAGGCTATTGGCCACATCGTACAGGCGCGGTTGCAGCGGGCGCAGGGCATCGACCAGGGCTTGCGGGTCCGGCGTGGCGGGGGCCTGATGAAGCAGGTCCAGTACCTGGACGGTTTTCAGATACTGACGCTGTTCTTTGCCGGGGGCATCCAATTGCTGTTTCAGGGTTGGGTCATCGCTCAGTTGCGCCCACTGTTCCAGAAAGCGGGGGCTGGGAATGGTCAAGTCCTGGTGCTGACGCAGCGCCTGCACCAATGGCATGGATTCGCCCTGAAGGGTGACCGGTGCCTCGCCGGAGAGATTACAGGCATCCAGCACGGCGGCAACCAATGCCGGAGGGTTGTCGGCGAGCACGCCGACGGCATCACCGGGGGCAATGGCGAAGTCCGGGGTTTCCAGCGCCAGTTCCAGATGGTGGATCGGCGAGGTCCGCTGCGGGGCGCTCAGGTTCAGGTTTTCCAGCACCTCGACACTGAGGGGCTGCTTTTTGCTGTAGACCGGGGCGGCGCCGGTGGGCGCGGCCGGTATCGTGGATGTGGCTGCGTTTTGCTCGCTACGCGGCAGCTGCTCGCGCACGGCTTTACCCCAGCGGGCGGCAGGTTCGTCAAAGTCCACATCGCATTCCTGACGTGGGTGCAAGCGCGTGCCGCCCAGCGCTTCCAGCCGTTCATCCAGCTGCTGGCCGGTGACACAAAAGTGCTCGTAGCTGCTGTCGCCCAGTGCCAGTACGGAGAACTGCAGGCCCTCCAGGCGCGGGGCGTTGTCGGCCATCAGGGCCTCGTAAAAGGGGACCACGGGTTCGGGAGGGTCGCCATCGCCGTGGGTGCTGCAGATGACCAGCAGGTGTTTGCGCTTGCTGAGCTGCCGTACGCGCAGTTTGGCCAGGTCTTCCAGGTCCACGTTAATGCCTTGCTGGTGGGCCTGTTCGGCCAGTGCCCGGGCGATGCTCTCGCCGTTGCCGGTTTCGCCGCCGTAGGCGATCAGCACGGCGTTGCCCGGGCTGGGCGCGGCCTGTGGCGTCGTTGCTTGCGCAGGGGCGCCGGCGGCCAGGTAGCCACTGAGCCAGAGGGCCTGGCGTTCATCCAGCAGGCCCAGCAGCTGCTGCACCTGCTGCCACTGGGGCTCGGAAAAGGGGGTTGCTGTTTGCGGGGGCGTCATGGAATGGGCGCTCCGGTTATTACCATGACAGTGAGTATGAAGACTCGTTTTAATAGGCAATAATGAAATATAAGAGAGTTTAATATCGAAGATATCGATATAAGTCCGTTTTGAGCCTGTATGAGGAGCCCCTTTTGGATATCGATCTGGCCCGTACCTTTCTGGAAATTGTCCGCACGGGCAGCTTTATGGCGGCGGCAGACCGGCTACACATCACTCAGACTACTGTCACGGCACGGGTGCAGAACCTGGAAGGGCAGCTGGGTTGCCGGCTGTTTGTGCGTAACCGTAGCGGGGCGACGCTGACGGATCACGGAGAGCGATTTGCCAGCCACGCCAGCCAGCTGGTGCAGACCTGGGAGGCGGCCCGCCGGGAGCTGCCGTTACCGCAGGGTGCGGAATCTGTGCTGACATTGGGAGCGGAGATCAGTCTGTGGAATCCGTTGTTGCTCAACTGGCTATCGGCGCTGCGAGAGGTGTTGCCGGATGTGGCGCTGCGTACTGAAGTCGGTGAGCCTCGCTCCTTGCACGAGCGGCTGGAGCAGGGTGTGTTGGATGCGGTGCTGGTTCACCAACCGGACTACTGGCCCGGCATGCAGGTGGAGCAGTTGCTGGAAGAAAAACTGATTCTGGCACGCACCCCGCACACGGCGGAACCCTACGTGTATGTGGATTGGGGGGCGCACTTTCGTCAACAGCACGATGTGGCGCTGCCGGAAAAGGCCCGTGCCACGTTAACCATGGATTTAGGACCGTTGGCGATTCAGTACCTGGTGACCAATGGGGGCAGCGGTTATTTCCGTACCCGTGTTGCCCAGCCGTATCTGGAAAGCGGGGCACTGGTTCGTGAAATTGATGCGCCGGAGTTCAGTTATCCGGTGTTTCTGGTCTATTCCCGAGCCAGGAAAAGCGCGCAACTGGAAAGAGCGTTCTCTGTGTTGCAGACCACATTGGCCCGCCAGGCGGAGTGGTAACAGAGACGTTGCTGGCGTTATGATTCGCGCCCGTTTTCGCTGCCGGAGCGCTCCTATGCCGTCTTCTTCCCGCACCCAGCAGGGCGTGCCTGTTTCTCCCTCTCTGTCTTCGCAGACGCCGGATACCTTGCCGGTGAATACCGCTGCCTCCCGGCGCCGGCTGGTCTGGATTTGTGTGCTGGCGATTGGTTTGGGGGCACTGGCGGCCCCGGTAGCCAAGGGGCTGATTGACCTGATTCACCTGGTCACCAACCTGTTTTTCTATGGCCGAATTTCGCTTGCACAGGTGGAGCCGCAAGGCCATGGCCTGGGGGCGTGGGTGATTGTGATCCCGGTTATCGGTGGGCTCATTGTGGGCGCGATGGCTCGTTGGGGGGCCAATGCCATTCGTGGCCATGGCATACCGGAGGCCATGGAGCAGGTGCTGCTAAATGACAGCCGTATCCCGGCGCGCATTACTTTCCTCAAGCCGCTTTCCTCGGCGGTGTCTATTGGTACCGGTGGGCCCTTCGGGGCGGAAGGGCCGATCATCGCCACCGGTGGTGCCTTGGGCTCGCTGCTTGGGCAAATTTCGCATATCACCGCGCTGGAAAGAAAGACCCTGCTGGCGGCCGGGGCCGCGGCGGGGATGGCGGCGGTATTTTCCGCCCCCCTGTCGGCGGTACTGCTGGCGGTGGAGTTGTTGTTGTTCGAGTTCCGGGGGCGTTCCATGTTGCCAGTGATGTTGGCAACCATTGTAGCCACCGGCTGCCGGTATCTTTTGTTGGGTACGGAACCAGTTTTTGCCATGCAGGCGGTGTTGTCGGCGTCGTCGGCCGCGTTGCTTTTTTATGCGGTCATGGGGGCGTTGATCGGCTGCACCAGTGTTTTCGTTACTCGGGTTCTGTACTGGATTGAAGACGGCTTTGAGCGGTTACCCATTCACTGGATGTGGTGGCCGGCACTGGGTGGTCTTGCGGTTGGTTTGATCGGTTTTATAGTGCCGCAAACCCTAGGGGTGGGCTACCAACTGATCAGCGATATTGTGAATGCCAAACTGGCGCTTTCCGCATTACTGTTGATCGGCTTTGCCAAGTGGGTCTCCTGGTCCATTGCTCTGGGCAGTGGCACGTCAGGGGGGACCTTGGCGCCACTGTTTATTATCGGCGGAAGCCTGGGGGCTGGCTTGGCAATACTGTTGTCTGGGGTGTTTCCAGAGTGGGGCATCAGTCCTGCGGTTGCCGGGTTGGTGGGGATGGCCGCCATGTTTGCCGGGGCGTCCCGGGCGCTGCTAACGGCGGTTGTCTTCGCGGTGGAAGTGACTCACCAACCGAATGCGTTGCTTCCCTTGATGGCCGGTTGCGCAAGCGCCTATCTGTGTTCCTCGCTCTTGATGAACACTACTATCATGACGGAAAAAATTTCCCGTCGAGGCGTCACTGTGCCGGACGAATACGCAGCCGATCCGTTGGCCCAGATCCGGGTAGAGAGCGTGTTCAGCACCAAGGTTGTTACTCTGAATGCGCAACAAACCCTTGCCGAGGTACAGCAATGGCTTCAGGACGATGCCGCGACCACCCATCACCAGGGCTTTCCGGTGGTAGACAGCCAGGGGGTGCTGCAAGGTGTGGTGACACGCCGCGACATCTGGCAGCTGGATGCGTCCGGGGAAATGAATATGGCGGATATCGTGCGTCGGGCGCCTGTGGTAATAACCCCGGACAAGACCCTGCGTGACGCCGCTGACCATATGGTGAGAAACGGGGTGGGGCGTGTGGTAATCACGGCGAGTGAGGAGTCGGAGAAAGTGCTGGGGATACTGACCCGTAGCGATATTATCCGTGCTCATACTGGTGCGATTTCTTCTCGGGAGACCCGCTCACGGCATATCCGCTTTCAACGTAAGAAAAATCAATAAACGGGTTTAATCGCGCCTTCTTCAGGGCAGGCTTGCTATATTTATTATTCCGGCTATGGTTGTCCCTGTTGTCGGTAAAAATAAATGCAGGAGTGTTGCTGTGTTTTACCTTTTTTCTCTCTGGATGGATTTTCTCCCTACCTTTCCGGTTTAAGCCGGGCGGCGCTTGCCCGGCTATCTCCCCCTTCTGTCGATATTGATCGATATCCCTTTTTATCAATTTGGTGAACCGTGTATGGCTGCGCTTATGGAGCGTTTGTCGTTGTGTCGCTATGGCTATGGGAAACGCTATTTAGCCAGGAACCCCCTGTTCTTTCTTTCGCCGGTCCGGCTTATGGAAGTGATGGAGAAAATAGAAATGTTGCGTGGAGTTGGGAACGGTCTTGCCGCTGCAGCGGTAGGTGATTGTGTCTCGCTATTCAGTTTTGAAGACGAAGAGCAGATGTGCTTCACCCTGGCGCCGTCCGGGAAGCCGATGCTGGGGGAAAGGGATATTTCTGTGCTTTCGCCGCTGGGGGCAGCTTTGTTGGGCGCGTTCCCCGGCGAGGTGGTCAACGTGGCGTTTCTCGGCTACGAGCATCGCTATCTGTTATTGAAAGTGAAGAAATTAGACGAGAAGTGAATAGCGTTAATGCAATAGGGAGGGATCGGCCTTGCATGTTTTAACCGTAAAACAAGACGGAAAATATGAAACCAGCTTGAAAGGAAAGCGTTATGAGTAAGGAAAAAGAGAAGAAAAAGCCGCAAAAAACCCTGAAAGAGAAACGACGGGAAAAAAGAGCCAGTAAATAATGGCGACAGGGCGCCTTGCGCGCCCTGATTTAAGTCTGTTTTAGCAGGATGCGCAGTTCACCAGTGTTACCAGTCAAGTCTGCCAGGGTGTACTGATCCAGAGTCTGAAGAAAAGCTGACTGTGCTTTTCCCAATGCCTGCTTCAACTTGCAGGCGGGATCTATCGGGCATGACGATTCCGTGCCAAAACAGTCCAGCAGTTTGAGATTTTCTGTTTGCCGCACCAGCTCCCCCACATTGACCTCTTGCGCGGATTTCGCCATCACCAGGCCGCCTCCTCGCCCTCTTAAGCTTTGCACATAACCCAGCTGCACCAGTGTCTGTGCGACCTTGGCCACGTGGTTGTTGGAGATGTGATACGCATCGGCAATTTCCTGGACAGTGGCCGGGTGTTCGTTACGCCGCAGGCTGAGATAGATCAGGGCCCGCAGGGCGTAATCCGTATGTGTTGTGAGTTGCATGGCTTGACCTGCAGAAAATGAGTATCTAATATGCCTATTTAAAAGAGGCATGTAAAATGCCTATTAATGGTCATCAACAGGAGTCACGCCGTGCTTACCCGGAATCAACTGGCTGTTATCAAACAAACCGTGCCTGTGCTTCAGGAAAATGGAGAGGCACTTACCCGGCATTTCTATGCACGTATGTTCCGGGGGAACCCGGAGGTGCGGCCCTTTTTTAACCCGGCCCATCAACAGGCTGGCACCCAGCAACGTGCTCTGGCGGGGGCTATCTGTGCTTATGCCCAGCACGTGGACAATCCGGCCGCGCTGGCAGATGCCGTGGAGCTGATTGCCCAGAAGCACGTTTCCCTGGGGATTCAGCCGCAGCACTATCCGATTGTTGGTGCCAATTTGCTGGCCTCCATTCAGGAAGTGTTGGGAATTGATGAAAGGTCGGAAATTATTGATGCCTGGGCGGCGGCCTATGGGGCGTTGGCAGATATCTTTATTGGCCGTGAAAATACGCTGTACCAGCATCAAAAGGAGGCGTTCGGCTGGCAGGGTTTCAAGCCTTTTGTCGTTGCCCGTCGTGAGGCTGAAAGCGAGAACATCGTTTCCCTGTACCTGGCTCGTCAGGACGGTGAGGCGCTGCAGCCGCACCAGCCTGGCCAGTACATTACCGTGCGGGTGACGCCACCCGGTGGCCAGCCGGTAATGCGCAACTACAGCCTGTCTTGTGCACCGGGTGAAAGTCATTATCGAATCAGTGTGAAACGGGAGCTGGCAACAGCTGACGAGGCCCCCCATGGTGTGTGCTCTGGTTATATTCATGAGCATATTCAGGAAGGCGATGTGCTGGAGGTGGCGCCTCCCTGTGGAGAGTTTACCTTGGCCGATGCCGCTGGTGACGGCGTTCCGTTGGTGCTGGTGGCTGGCGGTGTGGGAATTACGCCGCTGCTTTCCATGCTGCATGGGGCGCTGGCTCGCCAACAGGGCCGTGAAGTGATCTTTATTCAGTGTGCCCAGAATGGAGCCGTTCGGCCTTTTGCTGCGGAGCTGCAGAAGCTGGCGGATAGCCATGACAACCTGCATTGCCATGTCCGTTACAGCGAACCGTCAGCGCAGGATAAGGCGCAGGGTGGTTTTGATAGCACCGGTTTTTTGGATCGAGCATTACTGGATCAGTTGGTGGGAGAGCGTCGCGCGGAGTATTACTTCTGCGGTCCGGTCCCCATGCTGAAAGCCCTGTATGGCGTGCTGCAGGAAAAAGGCGTGGACGATGCGGATATCCATTACGAGTTCTTCGGTCCGGCAGAAGGGCTTGCCGCCTGAATTTGCGATCCGTCGGTCAGTTAACGAAAGAGGCCGCGCTCCAGGAGCGCGGCCTCTTGCTTTCCGCCGGCAGCGACTAATTGAGCATTTCCACCACACCCTGATTGCTCATCATTGCTACCCGGTTTCGGCCGGCACCTTTTGCCTGATACAACGCTTCATCGGCCATTTTCAATAGCTGAGCGCCGTCTTCTGCGGTGCCGTCCGAACAGGCGACCCCGACACTGATGGTCACCACCTGGCTGACCCGGGAACCGCTATGGGGAAGGCCCAGCTGCTCGACCCGGTTACGCATACGTTCGGCAAAAACCAGCGCATCGTTGAAGCTGGAGTCAGTCAGGGTGATGACAAATTCCTCGCCACCGTAGCGAGCCACGAAATCGGTATCGCTTTGCACCATTCCCAGAGGGACGCCGGCCACTTTTTTCAGGCACTCATCGCCCGCCGGGTGGCCATAGGTATCGTTGTATTGCTTGAAGAAGTCGATATCGAACAGCATCAGGGTGATGCGTTCCGGGGCATCCGGGTTGTTCTGGTTCAGCTTGTGATAGAGGTGGCTCAGGCGGCTTTCCATGCCCCGGCGATTGATGCAGCCGGTCATGCCGTCGACGGTGGCCTGATTTTCCAGTACCAGATTGGCTGAGTGTAATTCGTTTCTGTGCTGGAACAGTACGTGTTCGGAAAGGAAATGCTGTCGCAACAGACGTTCATACACGTATTGGCCAAACAAGCTCATGCTTGTAAAGGCCAGCGAGACCAGCACCAAGGTGGATGGTTCAAAGGGCTGCCGACCGGAACTGAGTTGCAGGCTGAAAATCATGCAGCCAATCATTACCACGGAGCTAATCAGTGCGGCATAGAATGGCACCCGTATCAGGATGCAGATCATCAGGATAGCCAGTGGGGTGTGGAAAAAGAAGGTGTAGGCCAGGGGGTGCTCGACTATGGCCCCTAGATAATTGCCGGTAAGGGCAATGGCGAATGCCAGTACCAGCGTGGCTTCGTGGAGCCAGTTACGCCATTGTGGCTTGCGGATTAATACCAGACAGCCGCCGGTGAGCATCAAGGTGAAAAGCCGCGGGCGCCAGGACATGTTGAGAACGTCAGGAGAAATTCGCGACTCGATAAACATGGCGGAGACAATCAGGAACGCCACCAGTGCCAACGCCCAGGGCATGACTTTGGCCACGCTTGCCCGGAAATAGAGGCGAAAATCCTTTTCCAGCGGTTTGGGCAGGCGCAGGTGCCACGGTAACGTAATATCGCTGCCGGTTGGCAGTGGGGTATGGTTCTGGTTTGCGGTCACGGCCGTAAAGGCTCCTTTCCGTCCATGAATCGGTGACTGCGTGCGTGAGCAGCATGCACTACATCATAGTGCAAAGTACTGTCATATCGATAATGGGCAGGTGGCCAGCGGTGTATTGTAAGGACAAAAGGACGATTGTGGTTAGCCCTGCACGGTGAATCTAATCCAACAGCGCCAACAGTGCCTGTTGTTTCCCCTGTGGCAGTTGGCGAAAGCGCTCCAGCAGGAAAGCTTCTTCGCCGCCTTGCGGCACCGCTGCTTCGCCATGGGGCAGGGTATGCGGCCAGTTCTTCAGGCTATGTTCCAGCCGGGCAATAATTTCCGCGTTCATGCTGCGATGGCTGTGGTTGGCCGCTTGCGCGACCTCGTTTCGCATACCGCAGGGAAAACGAACCACGAACTTCTCGGTTCGCGTGGTTGCGTTGCTTGTCATAGTAACCTCTGAATCACGCCTGCTTACATGGGGCTGGCGAGTGAGGCTGGCCGGCCTATGACAACAGAGCAGGCTGTGCTGTTATCTGGACACAAGCTTTAGACCTTACGCATTTTTTTGCCTCCAGGCGATACTGGCAGCGTGCCAGTAATGGCGAAATAGAGACACGGTTAACACTAGGCTAAGTAAAAGTTTTTTTACACGGAGAATCGTCGTGCCTGTGTGATCTGGTGCACGGTGCCAGTGAGTATCAGGCAGTGCTACAATTGATACTACTGATATAAAAATTGGCGGCTATTCACTTAATGAATATTGGTGCGGCAGACCTGAATCTGCTCAAGTATCTGGATGTGCTTCTGCGTGAGCAGAATGTGACCCGGGCAGCCGAGCAACTGGGGATTACCCAGCCGGCGATGAGTAATTCCCTGAAGCGGTTGCGTGAGTTGTTTGGTGATCCGTTGTTGATTCGTACCAGCGATGGCATGACCGCCACGGAACGTGCACAGGAGCTGCGGCCCCTGGTGCGGCAAATTCTTTCCCAGGCGGAGCAGTTGTTCACGCCCGAGGATGTGTTCCAGCCGGCGGACAGTCGCCGGGTGTTCCGGATCATGACCAGCGATTATGCGGAAGCCACCCTGGTGCCGCATATTGTTCGTCGCCTGCGCGCCGAGGCCCCCAATGTGGTGCTGGATTTCCTGACCCCGTCGGATGTGAGCTACCAGGACATGGAGCAGGGCCGGGTCGATATGGCGGTAAACCGCTTTAACGAAATTCCGGGGTCGTTTCACCAGGTGAGCCTGTGGAAGGATTCGTTTTCCTGTTTGCTCAACCGGGATAATCCCATTGCCAAGGGCTTTGATCTGGACAGTTATCTGTCCGCCCAGCATATCTGGGTGTCGAAAACCGGTTTTGGCGTAGGGTTCGGCATGAACCCGGAAAAGCTCGGTGGGCTGGGGTGGATTGATCATGCCCTGGAGCAACTGGGTAAAAGCCGCAAGATCAGTATTTTCACCCGCCATTACCAGATGCCGGCCCTGCTGGCCATGAATAACGACCTGGTGGCCACACTGCCAAGCCGGGTGGCGCGCATGCAGGCCCAGAACGAACGTCTGCTGATCAAGCAACCGCCGTTTGATATTCCCGAGTTTGAATTGAAAATGGCCTGGTCATCGCTGTTGCACCACAACGTGGCACATCGCTGGCTGCGGCGGCTGATTCAGGAAGAAGCAGAGCGAATTCTGGCAGAAGAATAGCCACAAGCTACAAGCCGGGATGGGGAAACGGGAAAAGTCCAGTTTTCCTTTTCAACTTTTCACTTTGAACTTTCAACTGATCTTTCGCGGGCAGAGTGGTTAACGTGTCGCAGCGCCCCCAACCCTCGTTGCAGCTTGACGCTTGTTGCTTGCAGCGTCCTGTCAGATCACCGAGGCGCCGCTGAGCCAGCTGCTGTGGGTCTTGCCGGGCAGGTTCTCGCCGGCTTCGGCAATGGCGCCCTTGCCGACGCCTTCGAAGGCGCGGACCCGGAAATGTTTGCCGGGGGCTTCATCGGCCAGCTGGGCAGCAATATGGGCGGCCAGCTGCTCAACGGTGGTGTCCGTATCGACCATGTAGCAATGGTCTTCCGGGATCACCAGCTCGAAATGTCCTTGCTCGGCATCGTAACGGAACCGGTGGTGGGGAATTTCGTCGATGTAGTAGGTGCCTTCCAGATCTTCCTCGGTGCCCAGGTAGATGTCTTCCCAGCGGTCTGCCCAGAGCTTTTCCCAGTAACGGCTGCGCCGGCCATTCTCGAAAATGTGAATGCTGGAGCGATGCCCATGGGCAATGCGCTGGCAGTTGCCGTCGTGCTTTTTCAGGCCATGGGAATAGTGATAGAACGGCGCGGTGCCGGTATCTTCTTCGCGCAGTACCACGCGTACTTCCGCCACATTTGCCGGTACCACGGTCTGGATCAGCTCCATCAGGTACAGGGTCAGGCTGGCCTTGGACACTTCCGGGCCAGGCATCAGCAGCAGGCTCTGGCTGGGCGCCACCATGCGGATGGTGCCACCCCGGTAAACCCATTCCAGGCTGGTGGCGTTATCGCGTTCGGCGATGGTGGTCTGGTCATTATCCACGGGAACCAGCAGGCGGTGATCCACGCTGTCGTCGATGATCTGCTTGATGCGCTTCTTGATGTGACCAAAGTCGAAGACCATGCCCTGATCATCCAGGTCGCCGCTCAGTTCCAGGTCCACCAGCCAGGATTCACCCACCATGCCGCGCTTGGGGTGCAGGTAGGAGAAATCGGCGACGGTTAAATTTTCGACAAAAAGAGTGGCCATGCTGTTCCGGTTGATAATGATGGGTTTCGACAGGTCACTATAATGCCATTATTCTGGGCTGCCGCTAAGGTGCACAGCGCTTGCTGCGGACATTTTACGAGCAGTTATCGTAGTAGCTGTGAACCGGGGCACACCGGTTGCACAGTAAAGTGCACATGCTGTGACATGGCTACGGGGTTCCGACGTGGCTTTTCCGCTGACCCAACCGAGAGCAATTATGGCTGAAACGCTTTTCTCCAAGATCATCGACCGGGAAATTCCGGCCGATATCATCTTCGAAGACGACCAGTGCCTGGCCTTTCGGGATATCAATCCCCAGGCGCCCACCCATTTTCTGGTGATTCCCAAGAAGCCGATTGCCAAGCTGTCCGATGCTGAAGAGGCCGACCAGGCACTGCTGGGTCATCTGTTGCTGGTGGCCAGTCAGGTGGCCGGGCAGGAAGGGCTGGAGGATTTCCGTCTGAACGTGAACAACGGTGCGGGTGCCAGCCAGACCGTATTCCACCTGCATGTGCATGTGCTGGGTGGTCGCGCCTTCAGCTGGCCGCCGGGCTGAGCTGAATCTGGACCGGCTGCCCGGCTATTCCTCCGGGAGTAGCAGGGCCCGGGCCATGCGTGTACTCAGTTCCCCGCGCTGGTCGGGTGTGCCTGCATCCACCAGAAAGCTGTAACGACGCCCGCCCCACAAGGTCAGCAGCAGAATATCGATCACCGTGTCATCCACGGGCCCGGGAAAATCCTCCCACTGGGCGATGCAGTGTGACCAGGTCCGCGCCAGGTGTTGAAAAATCTGTCGATGGCGGGCGTCGCTGGCGATCTGGTTTTCCCGTTCCAGCATCTCGCGGTCAAAATACGGAGCCTGGCCGTCTTCATCCAGTGTCAGGCGGACCAGTTTGCGCAATCGCGTTTCCCATGGCTCTCCTGCCAGGGCGGTGTTGGCTGCTGCCAGATCGCTGCAGAGCTGTTCCATGCAGTGGCGCACATACCCTGAGAGCAAGGCTGTGCGATTCGGGAAATACTCGTACAGGGTGCCGACGGCATAACCGCTCTCTTCTGCAATGGCGCGGGTGGTGGCGGCCTCCGGGCCATCACGGCGCCAAATCCGAACAAATCCCTCGTACAGCGAATCCACCGTGAATTTTGCCCGGGCCTGGGATGGCCGCTTGTGGGGCTGCGGCAGCGATTTGTCGGTGCGATCTTTGCCCATAAATGAATCCGAACCCGTACTGGTGGCGGGGTTGTTAGCATGAATCTCAGTGAAACCGGCTCGTTGAGAGCCCGTCAACGGAGATCATTATGACGCAAAATACCACTGCCCGTTTGCTCACCGACAAGGCCAACCTGGGAGCCAGCCAGTTACAGGACGAGGCCATGGCCGATGCGGCTCAGGGCGAAGTGTTGCTGGCCCTCGACACCTTTGCCCTGACCACCAACAACATTACCTATGCCGCTTTTGGTGATGCCATGAATTACTGGTCGTTTTTCCCCACCGATGAGGAGGGGTGGGGGCATATGCCGGTGTGGGGATTTGCCACGGTGATGCAATCGCGGGTCGAAGGGATTGCCGTAGGCGAGCGATTCTACGGGTATTTTCCCATGGCGGGCTTGCTGCGCGTGCAACCCGATCGGATCACCGAGCGTGGTTTTTACGATATCGCCATGCATCGCCAGGGGCTTCCTTCTCCCTACAACCAGTACACGCGTTGCCAGACTGATGAAGCCTATGTCCCGGAGCTGGCGGATTTCCAGATGCTGTTGCGGCCGCTGTTTTTCACCTCGTACATGCTGGCGGATTACCTTGCCGACAACGGTTACTTCGGCGCCCGCCAGGTGGTGTTCTCCAGCGCCTCCAGCAAAACCGCCTATGGCACCGCTTTCGCTCAGGCCGATGGCCCCTGCGGTGCCAGCGGTGAAGCGCCGCAATGTATTGGGCTGACCTCGGCACACCACTGTGAATATGTGGCCGGGCTGGGCTTGTATGATCAGGTGGCAGACTACGATGGCCTGGAGCAGCTGGATGCCAGCGTTCCCACCCTGTATGTGGACTTTTCCGGCAGTGACGCCTTGCGTGAGCGGGTGCGTGCCCACTTCGGCGCTTCCCTGGTCCATGATTGCTTCGCCGGCTCCGCCACCAACACGGATTACCTGGACGAAACGCGCTGGTCGGATCCGGTGCCGCAGTCGTTCTTCGCCCCGATCCAGATTCGCAAGCGTAACCAGGATTGGGGCGCGCCAACCCTGAGCCGGCGTTTCGGAGCGGTGCAGCGCCGTTTCCTGCGCGCCGTCAGTGACCCCTGTAATGGCTGGATGACCTTGCGTGTGCACCAGGGGCTGGAGGCGGCGCGGGCCGTGGTGGAAGACCTTTACCTGAATGGTGGTCAGCCCCGTGAGGGGCATGTGGTGCGTCTGCAGCGCCAGGACACCAGCGGGGCTAGTCGGCTATCCTGAGGGTTCATACCCTGAAGAGAGGATAGCCCGTTGAACCAACCGCCCGTGCATCGCTGGATAGAGCCTGTCCGGCTGGAAGGTCAGCACGTGGTGCTGGAACCGCTCCAGCAGGCCCATGCGGATGACCTGGCCGAGGCCACCGCTGATGGTGCGTTGTGGACACTCTGGTACACCACCGTGCCGGACCCACAGGGGGTGGCGGAATATATCGACACCGCCTTGCGGGGCAGGGATCAGCACGGTGACATGCCCTTCGCGGTGCGCCACCTTGCCAGCGGCAAGGTGATCGGCAGCACCCGTTTCTTTCGTGTCGATGAGGATAATCGGCGCCTGGAACTTGGCCATACCTGGTACGCCCACCGTTTTCAGCGCAGCGCGGTGAACAGCGAGTGCAAGCTGTTGCTGCTGGGCCATGCTTTTGAAACCCTGAATGCCATCGCGGTGGAGTTGCGGACCCACTGGCATAACCACGCGTCGCGCACGGCCATTGCCCGTCTGGGGGCCAAGCAGGATGGTGTGCTGCGCCACCACACGCGTTCAGCGGACGGGGTGTACCGCGATACCGTGGTGTTCTCCATTCTTGAGCAGGAATGGCCGGCCGTACGTCAGAATCTGCGTTACCGGCTGGACCGTGGATCACCGTGAATTACCTGGCCCATTTGACCCTGGCGCAACCGTCGGTGCCCTCCAAGGTGGGCAACGTGCTGGGGGACTTCATGCGCGGTGTGGAGGTCAGAGAATTGAGCGCGCCGCTACGGCGGGGGCTGGATAATCATCGTCTGGTGGACCGCTTTACCGACCACCACCCCTGGGTCATGGCGCAACGCCGCAGCTTTTCGGCCCGCCGCCGACGCTTTGCCGGAGTGGCGCTGGATGTGCTGTTCGATCATTTTCTGTGGCAGCACTGGGCCACCTTCTATGGCCATGATCGGGACGCCGCCATTGCCCGTGATTACCAACATCTGCAAGCGGGCCTGCCGTTGATGCACCTGCCCATGCGTGAGCGGGTGGAGCGTCTGATCGAGCATGATCTTCTTAACCAATACGGGGAGTTGGAGCGGGTTGGGCAGGCGCTGGATGTGATCGCCGGGCGTATCCGTTTTGCCAATGACTTTGCCGGTATCATCCAGGAAATTGAGCCGCGCTATCAGGCCCTGGAGGCCGGGTTCCTGGCGTTCTATCCCGAGCTGCAAGCGGCGGTCAGGGAGGCGGCACTGGAGTGACGGGTTATCGGTTGCCGTTTTGGGATTTGATCGCGCAATGGAGTGAATGAGCTGATATAGGGATTTTTTCTGTGATCCTGCCTTGGCAAACCGCTGGACGCCGGATGCCCGACGGCTGACGCTTTCAGTCAAGCCCCTGATTGATTCCTCTGCGCTTTTCGTCAACAGGTGTTACCTGATTGTCCCTGGAGTATTTCTCAAAAGAGGGGCCGGAATAGTGACCGCCTCTCAGCGCGGGTGTTTTGCGTCAGGCATTCGGCGTCGAGCGTCCTGCAAAGTGTGAGTGATACGCTATAAGCCAGGAAAACGGCGGGAAAGCTGACATTCTCGCTGACCCGTGAAAAACTTTTTTTGCTCACAATGCCGGCATATTCAGTTCGGCCATGGTGTCGTAATACAGCTCATCGGCCAGGCTGCGGTTGCGGGCCCGGGGCGAGCGCAGGGCCGGCTTGTGATTGGCGAAATACTCACCGCTGATATCCGCGTACTGTTCGTCCAGCGCCAGGCTCACGGGAAGCGATGCGGCTTTTTCCGGGGTGGTGAGCGTGGGGCGAATCAGTGCCATGACGGCGCTGGGGACATGGCGGAAAATCGGCGTGTCCACGCCGCCGGGGTGCAGGGCGTTGCTGGTAATGCCCGCCTCTTGCAGGCGCTCTGCCAGTACGTTGCTGAACAGGATGTTGGCGAGTTTGGACTGGCCATAGGCGTCCATGACCAGGTAGGGCTTGCGACCTTTCCAGGTCTTCTTGTTGATCCGGCCCAGCCAGTGAGCCACCGAGGCCAGGTGCAGGATACGGGGTTGGGTGCCTTTCTGTAGCAGGGGCAACATCAGGTGCGTGAACAGCACCGGCGCCAGGTAATTCACCCCGAACTGCATTTCATAACCGTCTTTGGTGAATTCCTGCTGGGTGGGCACCACGCCGGCGTTGTTGATCAGCACATCAATGTGGCCCAGTTCCTGATAGAGCTCAGCGGCGCAATCGCGTACCTGTTCAAGGTCTGCCAGATCCAGGGCAAACAGGCGCACTTTTGCCTGTGGGTGGGCGTTCTTGATTTTGGCCACGGCGGCCTGCCCCTTGGTCTGGTCGCGGCAGGCGAGGATAACCTCCGCGCCACGGCCGGCCAGTTGTTCTGCCGTGCAGAAACCAATGCCGGAATTGCCGCCGGTGATCAGTACGCGTTTGCTCATGATGGTCCTTGCCCCGCTTCCCTGTTGGTGTGTGGTCAGCTTAACAGGCCTCACAGGTGGGAGTGGGGCCGGTGGGGCCATTTTCTGCGTTTTTCTGTGGCAGTTGGGTCATGGCAAGCCACTGGAAAATGTCCTGGCAAACCTGCTGCCACTGCCGGCTTTGCAGCAACAGGTGCGGCGCATTCGGATAGAAACGGTATTCCCCCCGGTCGTTGGCGGATAAATGCGCCTGCAGGTGGCGAATGCCTGCTTCCGGGACGGAATGGTCCTTGCCACCGTACAGCAGCAGTGTCGGGATGTTCAGGTTGTTGGCCGAATCGCTGGCGCTGTCCGCCAGCTTGATCAGCCCCCAGTACGCGTCCATCCGAACCTCACGCATAACGCGCGGATCCTCGGCCAGGCGTTGAGCGCTGGTTGGGGCGAGGGTGGGATCATCGGCGTTGCGTTCAACGGTGAGGCGGTAACCCGGCGCCAGGGTAGCAGCGGTGGCGATGGCGGCGTTCCAGCCATAACGAAAACGAATCCCTTCGCGCACCGCGGGCCCGGCCAGCATCAACCCGGCGACCTTGTCCGGTTCCTGCTGGGCGGCCAGTATGGCCACGGCGCCACCCAGGCTTTCGCCGAGCACAAACAGGGGTGCGGCATGGGTCTGGTGCAGGCGCCGGATCTGCGTCGCCGCATCATCGACCAGTTGCTGCTCACCAGCCCAGCGGCCTTGCACCAGCCGGTCGCCAAAGCCGGCCTGATCGTAGGCCACAAACACATAGCCGGCTTCGGCAAACCAGGGGCCCAGCTGTTCAAACGCGGCGCCGAAATCCCCGAAGCTATGCAGGCCGAGAATCACTCCTCGTGGCGTGCCGGCAGGGACCCACTCGCGCACAGTATCGGTGAGGGGCTCAGGTATACTGGTGGTGTCTGACTGTTTGCCGGAAAAAAGACTGCATGCGGCCATCAGTACCCCGGTAAAAAGAATAAGAGAAAAGCGCAAAGTACGGAGAGTCATGCCATGAGCGTAGCAGTGCCGTTGCAACGGCGAGTGAATGCGGCAATTTTTTTTCTGGCTCTGGTGGTCACGACCGGGCTGGTCTCTCGCTGTGAGGCAGACAAGGCGCCGGTGGTGCCGATGATGGAGCTGACGGTAACGGCTTCGGCCTATAACTCACTGCACGGGCAGGGGGCGGGCCGCGACCATGCGCTCGCCGCCTGGGGCGACCGGCTGGTGCCGGGAATGCAGGCCATCGCAGTGTCCCGCGACCTGATCCGGCTGGGGTTGGCCCACAATACTGAAGTCACCGTGGAGGGCTTGCCGGGTGTGTGGGTGGTGAAGGACAAGATGCACCGGCGCTGGAAACGCAAGATTGATATCTATATGGGAGAGAATTTGCAGGCGGCCCGCGAATGGGGTCGTCGCAAGGTCAAAATCCGTTTTCCCCGGCCGCCGGAGAAACCCTGACGCGGACTATTCCCGGCTGAGAAACGTCATGGTCATCTTGGTGGAGCCGCTGGGCAGCACCTTGTCCAGCAGCTTGATGAATTTGAACACCCCGCCGACCGGGTTATGCACCGCGACGTTTTCATTGGCGGCCTGCCAGGCTTTGGCCGCAATGTCGTCGGCGGTCAGATTCACCCCCATGCGGTCCACCACCGGGGCACGGAATTCAGCGTTGTCCAGCATCGGCGTTTTCACAAACGGCGGCATGATATCCACCACCCGAATGCCCTGGCGGGCCCACTCGATATTGAGTGCTTCGGTGAGCGCGCGCACGGCAAACTTGCTGGCGGAATAAGAGGCCAGGTGAGGCACCCCGTAGAGCGCAGACGCGGAGCTCATGTTGATGACGGCGGGGTCGGTGCTCAGTTGCAGGTGCGCTTGTGCCGCCAGGGTCATGTTGACCAACCCGGTGACATTGATATCAATGATCTGCTTGTGCTGGGCGGCGCTGATGTCTTCGAAGTGCCCCATGCGCAGGATGCCAGCGCAGTTGAACAGCACGTCAAAACCCTTGCCCTGGGCAAAGGCCTGGCACGCCTGCTGGCAGGCGCCGGCGTCGGTGACGTCCAGCCGTTGATACCAACTGCCATCCAGCTCTTTTGCCAGCCTGGCGAGGGCGGTTTCATTGATGTCGGTCAGGCCCACCTGCCAGCCTTTGTTGTGGAAGAGTGTGGCGGTGGCCAGTCCGATGCCGCTGGCGGCGCCAGTAATCAGAATGCGTTTCATGCGTTGGCACCTTTCCCGTTTTTATGAATTGCGTGTTGGTGGATAAAGCGGGCGCAGGTCATCAGGGCCTGATCCGAATCCGCCAGTACGCCGGCATGCAATTGGAAGTCGTGCCAGCGCTGGGGGTGAATCTGTAGCCGTGTGAGCGTGCCGGCTTCGTTCAAGGCGGTGCACAGGCGGTGGCTGTCATTGAGCAGAATTTCGTCGCCGCCGGCCTGGATCAGGGTGGGGGGCAAATCACTCAAGTCGCCGAACAGGGGGGAGCATTGTGGATTGCGGGTGTCGTCACCGGCGTAGGCACTGGCCGCGCTGGCCAGCCAGGCATGGCTGAGCATGATGTCCCGGTCGGTGTCGAAGAGCTGGCCCAGTGTCAGGTCAACCCAGGGGGAAAACAGGATGGCCGCACTGGGTAGCGGCGTGCCGGCGGCTTTAAGGGCTTGCAGTGTGGCCAGCGCCAGTCCGCCTCCGGCGGAGTCTCCCATCAAGGTCAGCGATGCGGGGCTGACACCGTCGTCCAGCAGGGCCTGGTAGACCGCGACGGCATCTTCGATGGCGGCGGGGCAGGGGTGCTCGGGGGCGAGCCGGTAATCCGGCACCACCACGTGGGCATTGGCAAACTTGGCCAGGTGCGAGGTAATCGCCTTGTGGCTGTCCGGGCTGCCGGCCACGTAGCCGCCGCCGTGCAGATAGAGCACGGTGCTTTGCGCATGCAGTGGCTGGTAGTGGCGGCAGGGTACATTGGCAATGGCCTTGTCATGGCTGCCGATGCCGCCGGCCTTGAGGGTGCTGTAGGCCATGATGTCCAGCCAGCGCCGTTGCGCGGCAAAGCTGAAACGGGGGTTGGCGACGGGTTTGAACAGCAGGGCCAGGGACTGGCGCAGGGCGCCAGCCAGCAACTGCTGAACGGTGGACTGGCTGCGGCTGATGCGGTCAACAAACAGGCTCATAGGGCTTTGTACTCGTAGTCGCTGAGTTCCAGGTGCTGGGTCTGGCGGCGGTAGTCAAAGGTGAACCCGGGCCAGTTGTTGGTGTTCTTGCCGCTTTCGGTTTTGTACCAGCTGTGGCAGCCCTTGTCCCATACCGTGTCGCTGATTTTACGTTGCACGTTGTCGTTGAAGCGTGCCTGCACGCTTTCGCGCACTTCCAGAGAATGCAGTTTTTGCTCGTCCATTTCTGCCAGGCATTGTTGTACGTAATGAATCTGGCTTTCCAGCATGTAGATAATGGAATTGTGGCCCAGGTTGGTGTTGGGACCATAGAGCATGAACAGGTTGGGGAAGCCGCGCACGGTGATCCCCAGGTACGCTTCGGCGCCGTCCTGCCAGGCGGTATTCAGGTCCACTCCATCGCGGCCGGTGATGGTCATCGGGGTCAGGAAATCGGTGGCCTTGAACCCGGTGCCGTAGATGATCACGTCCACATCGTGGTGGGCGCCGCTGCTGTCGGTGAGGCCCTGTTTGTCCACCGCATCGATACCGTAGTTGATCACTTCCGTATTGGCCTGGGCCAGTGCCGGATAGTAGTCGTTGGACATCAGGATGCGCTTGCAGCCCATGGGGTAATCCGGGGTCAGCTTTTCGCGCAGCACCGGATCACTAATCTGTTTTTTCAGGTGCCGTGAGAACAGCCACTCGTACACCCCCATGGCCTTCTGGAAAGAGGTAAAGCCCAGCACCCGGGATTCATTGGCCGCATAAATGCGCATGCGATCCAGCGTTTGGGTCAGCGGCAGTTTCTTCAAAACCCAGTGTTCCGCTTTCTTGTAGGCGCGGTCCGGTTTGGCAATTACATGGGCGGCGGAGCGCTGGAACAGCTTGACCTTGCCGGCCACTTTGGCCACTTCCGGCACAAACTGGATGGCGCTGGCCCCGGTGCCGACCACGGCCACGGTTTTGCCGGTCAGGTCTTCATCGTGATTCCAGCGGGCGCTGTGGAAATGTGGGCCCTGGAAGTCCTCGATGCCGGCAAGCGGCGGGTACGCCGGTTGGTTGAGTTGGCCGGTGGCGGTGATCAGGGCGCGACAGGTGATCACCTCGCCATTGGTCAGGGTGATTTCCCACAGGCCGGCATCATCCAGAAAGCGGGCTTCGGCCACTTCAGTGTTGAAGCGAATGTGGCGATACAGATCGTATTTGCGTGCGCAGTATTGCTGGTAGGCAAAAATTTCTTTCTGCGGCGCGAAGCGACGGCTCCACGGGTAATGGCGTTCAAAGGAAAACGAATACAGATGAGAGGGCACATCACAGGCGGCACCAGGGTAGGTGTTGTCGCGCCAGCAGCCGCCAACATCGTGGCCCTTTTCGATCAGCAGCAGGTCGTCCTGCCCCTGGGCTTTGAGGCGAATGGCCATGCCCAGTCCACCGAAGCCGGCGCCAATAATGATCACGTTGTGCGTTGCTTGCATGGGAAACAATCCAGTTAATAACGTTACGCTCCACTCTAGCGATACATAAACGCCTTGTTTATGGCATTCTGGGACAGAAAATTGTGGGAAACGGACACTTCATGGATGTACGTCGCGCCATTACCAGTGTGCGCCTGCAGCTGGCCTACGCCGCCGAACAGGGGCTGGATGTTCAGGCCTGCCTGGCAGGCAGTGATATCGACCCGGCCATACTGCACCGGGCGGATGCCACCATTGCGCGGGCCCAGGAGCGGCGGGTGGTGGAAAACCTCTGTGCGCAGCTGGATGACCCGGCCCGGCACGGCCTGGCCATGGGGCAGCGTTATCACCTGAGCAGTTACGGGGTGTGGGGCTTTGCCCTGCTCAGCAGCCCCACCTTCCGGCAGGCGGTGGAGCTGGGGGTGCGCTACCTGGATCTGACCTTTGCCTTTCTGGATATCCGCCTGGAGGAAGCGCAGAACGAGGCGGTGTTGATGCTGGACGACAGCGGGCTGCCGGAAACCATTCGCCCCTACCTGCTGGCCCGGGATGCCAGTGCCGTGATGATGGTGCAGGAAGAGTTGTTCGCCAGCCGTATTCCACTGTCCTCTCTGGACTTGCGATTGCCGGAGCAGGATCCGGCGCCGTTTACCGCCATCTTCGGCCTGCCGCCCCGTTTCGATCAGCCGCACAATCAGGCCCGGTTTGTGGCTGGTCTGTTGGATATGCCCTTGCCCCAGGCCAACCCGGTCACCGCCCGACTCTGCGAGGAGCAGTGCCAACAACTGCTGGTGCAGCGCTATCGCCAGGGCGGGGTGGCGTTACAAGTGCGCCGGCGCCTGCTCAGCCAGCCGGGCAGCTTCCCGGACATGGAGGAAATGGCATCGGAACTGGGCGTCACCAGCCGTACACTGCGCCGGCAGCTGCGTTCGGAGGGCACCGGTTATCGGGAGCTGCTGGATGAGGTTCGGCGGATGCTGGCGGAGCAGTGGCTGATTCTGGGCGGTCTGGGCATGGAAGAAATCAGCGACCGGCTGGGTTTCTCCGAGCTGTCCAACTTCAACCACGCCTTCCGCCGCTGGACCGGGCAGACGCCCGGTCGCTTCCGGCGCGAGCGTAAGGGTGGATGATTTTTACCACAGAGGTTTCATGGACTGCAGGAGGCTGCTTGCAGGCGAACCGGCTTGGCGGACCAGGGTCGATGTTCGCTTGCAGGCAAGCTCCTACAGCAAGGATTGCAAGACAGTGGCTTCAAGGCATCGTCGGCAGTTCCATTTCGCCTTCCTTGTCGAAAGACAGGGGAATCGGCACACCCGCCACCCGTGCCTTGCCGACCAGCCGGTATTGCAGTGGCTGGTCCTGATTCTGCTGGATTTTCTGCAGCTGCTGCAGGCTGCTCAACAGGCTGGTGGTAATGGTGGTGGTGACCTGGGCATCGCCCATGGCGGGCAGAGTGATGCGTTCGTTGGTCAGTCCACGGGCAAATTTCTCCCCATTGACGTAGATCTCGTAATCCAGGCTGTTGAGGGTGAGTTCCCGGTTGTTGGGGTTGCGGGCCCGCAGGGTCAGCCCCCATTCCTGCTCGAACAGGTTGAAACTGTTCAGGTTAATGCCGGATACGCTGACTTCCGGCGACTCCAGGCCAGCCAGGCTCTGGCAGCCGCTCAGTATCAGCAGGCCCATGGCCATCCACAGGGAAACCGCTTTTTTCATCTACTCACTCCATCCATAGGGCACAGGGGGTTACGACGTGCCGGTTAGAGGCCAGCATAACGGGAAAGTTGCCAGTGTGAAGCAGAAGAAACAGAAGAGGGAGGAGGGTGATTAATGCGTGCCGGACGGCCCGATCGCCAGTCACACCACCGCGCCCCTTGCGGGGCGCCTGTGGTGCGGCATCCTGACCGGGCCGCCGGCACGAGGGCCGAATGACAGAATCATCCGGCTTTCTCGATAGTCGCGTGATCGCCGGGGCGAAAGCAAGTACCAGATGTCGTAAATTTGTATCCGGCAGGCTGTGACAATCACAACAGTCAAAGCCGACAAGCTATGGTAGATTTCCTGAAAAGAACGTATCTGAAAACAACGTAGATAATCGCTAACACCGGGGGAGCGCACATGCGCCGCGCATTCATTTTGTTGTTGATGCTGGTCGCAGCCCAGCTGCACGGGGCCGAGCTGGACAAGGATCTGGCCGATTTCAAACGTGACGTGCTGGAAGTCAATAAACGCCTGCTATTGCTGGAAGAAGAGTTGCTGTTCCCCGCCGATACCCAGGTCGGGATTTACGTGTCTCTGGATGTGGGGCATTTTTTTCAACTGGACAGCATCACGCTGGAGCTGGATGGCGAAGTGTTGGCCAGCCACCTTTATACGGAAAAGGAAATCCGCGCCCTGATGAACGGTGCGGTGCAGCGCCTGGCGCTGGCCAATGTGAAGAATGGTGACCATGAACTCACGGCCTTTATCACCGGCATTGGCCCTGCCGGACGGGAAATGCGCCACGGGGTGACCGGCCACTTCGACAAGAATCATGGCCGCCATTTCGTTCAGCTTCATATCGAGGACGATACCGCCAAACAGCAGCCGCGTTTCCGTTTTCGCGACTGGCGCTGAGAGCGGTCTATGCGAATGCGCGGATGCTTGAAAGGGCTGGCGGTGGGGCTGTTGTTGCTCAGCTCCCTGAGCCAGGCCCGCCTGGACGAACCTCATCAGGTACAGGAGCTGGCCTATGGCGAGGTGGCTTATCTTTACCTCAAAGGGGATTATTTTGCTGCTCTGACCCGCGCCCAGATGGCGCTGGAGCGGGGCGAGGTGGATATCCACAAGGCGGATATGGAAGTGCTGTTGGGGGCCATGTACAGCGCCTACGGCATGCCCGAAGACGCCGAGCAGGTTTTCAACCAGCTACTGGATACCCAGGTCAGCGGTGAGGTCGCCCAGCGGGCGTGGATCCATCTGGCCGGCCTCTATTACCGCCAGCAGAAATATGAACAGGCGCTGACCATGCTGGATCAGCAGGTCGGTGAGCCGCCGGCAAAACTGGAAGAGGTATATTTCAGTTTGCGAGCGCGGATATTGATGCGCCTGCAACGCTATGAAGACGCCGCAGAGCTGCTTGATGCGTTTTCCGAAGATCACCCACTCAATGCCTACCTGCGTTACAACCTGGCAATCAGCTGGATTAACGGCAAGCACCCGGGGCTGGGCCAGGAGTGGCTTTGGCAGCTGGCCAACTTGCCGCCAGGGGATGCCCAGACCAACGCCATCAAGGAAAAAGCCATGTTGGCGCTGGCGATCTACATGATGCGCAGCGACCAGGAAGACCGGGCGCTGACCCTGCTGCGCGATGCCCGCCTGGAAGGGCCTTTTGCTGATATCTCCCTGCTGCTCTATGCCCGTGCGCTGCTTATCGAAAACCAGCCAGGCAAGGCATTGCCGGTGCTGCAGCAGCTGGACACGAAATCGATCCAGCGCTTGCCAGTGCAGGAAGCGCAGCTGGCGATTCCCTACCTGTACGAACAAATGGGGGACCAGCGTTCTGCCAGACAGGGATTCGAGACTGCGCTGGAGCGCTTTGATGTTTTGCAGCAATACCTGCTGGAAGTGGAAGCCGATATAGCCAGTGGTGAATGGTTTACGGCCATGGTGGGAGAGCCCCGCTGGTCCACGGCCATGGACCCGGTGCCGCCGTTTCTGCCGCGCCGGGTGGAAAGTTTCCCAACCTTTTATGAATGGTTCGCCACCACCGAATTTCAGCGCGGCTGGAATAATTACCACGAGCTGTTGCGGCAGAAGAACCTGCTTACGCAATGGCAGGAGAAGCTGCCGGCCTTCGAGACATTGATGGCGGCCCATCGGCGCAAGCAGGATGAAACCCGCCCTGCGGCCCGAGCGTTATTGGACGATCTGTCACAGCAGGATTTCCAGGGACGCATGACCCGTTTGCAGCGCCGTTACGATGAGGCCGTGGCCAAACAGGACCCGCTCCCCTTCGCCACCGACAAGGAACGCAAGCTGTGGGAGGCCCAGCAGAATGCCGAGCAGCGCACCGATGGCTGGGGCAAGCGAAAGCGCCCTGACGTGACCGCCAAGCTGGATTTCTACAAAGGCGTGTTGCTGTGGGAGATGCAGGAAAACATCGTGCCGCGCCAGTGGGAACGTCAGCATCAGCTTAATGAAATCGATGGGTTGCTGGATGAAACCCGTGTGCTGCGCAGCCGTGTGCTGTTTGCCACATACCGCTCCGAGCGGTTGGAAGATTTCTCGCAAGAATTGAATGCACTGACCGGCGAGCTGGAACGCTTACAGAAACGCGGGGCGCTGCTGATGCGTCGCCAACAGTACGGATTGCAGGCCTCGGCCTATGAACAGGTCACCGAAACCCGCAACCGCCTGAAGCGTTTCAGTGCTTCGGCCCATGAAGGGCTGGCTGATCTTTACCATCGCGCCTTGCGCAGCAGCCGCGAGCGTGAGCAGGCACCGACAGATGCCGCGCCCCAGTCCCCCGAGTTCCCGTTGCAGCCGCCCATGGGGTCGCCCCGGTGACCGCGCAACAGCTGGATTCCTTGCGCCACGCCGGGCAGGGGTTCGACCTGATCAGTGGTGGGGCGTTTTCGCCGGCGGACTGGGGTCTTTACCCGGATGGAGACAGCTCCGATTGCTGGCGGGGTTACCTGTGCCATTACGTGATTGAGGGCGACACCCTGTTCCTGAATGAACTGGAATTGTGTGAGCCGGCCAGTGGGGTGATCGGCCTGGACGAGCAGGGGGATATTATTTCCACTCCGGCGCGCTGGCCGAGAATTAACGAGGTGGCACCGGAAAGGGTGAGAGGGGGGCTGATGCCCTGGCGCTATCCTGCGTTGCAGCTTCCTCTTGGCTTTACCGGCACGTTGGTGGTGGGCCAAACCCTGCGGGACGACAGTCTCTACCTGACCGGTGCGGCGGATTTTCCGCAGGCGGAGGATTACCGTACGGTTCTGCGTTTGCAGCTGGAGCAGGGCCGGTTGTGCTGTGACGCGCAGGATGGTCCGGGTTCGCTGTAAACTGGCATTGTTCATTGTTCTGTTTCGGTGAGGGTTTATGGATATCCCGTCGCTGTTTCTGTTGATGCTATCCCTGGTGGCAATGGCGGCGCTGCCCAGTACCAGTGTGGCGTTGGTGGTGGTCCGTTCAGCCCGGTTCGGGGTTTCCCATGGTTTGCTGGTGGCCGCAGGTATTGTGCTGGCGGACCTGTTGTTTGTGAGTGTTGCGCTGTTTGGCATGGTGGCACTGGCCCAGTGGCTGGGCGCGGCGTTTGTGGTGGTGCGGATACTGGCAGCGCTGTGGTTGATCGGTTTTGGCGTGAAGTTGATGCGTTCACGGGTGGCGATAGCGGGCCATTCGGGCAGTGGTGATACGCGTGCAGGTCATCATGGTGTGAGCTTTATGGCGGGCCTGCTGGTGACGCTGGGCGATATCAAGGCCATCGTGTTTTATGCCAGTTTGCTGCCGGTGTTTGTGGATGTGCCTGCGCTGCAAGGCCCGGCGAGCGCTGCGGTGTTGTGGGTAACGGTCGTGGCCGTGGGCGGTGTAAAAGTCGCCTATGCCTTGCTGGCAAGCCGGCTGGCGGCGGTGGCCTTGCCGGGTCGCTATCGACGGCCGCTGCAACTCGGCACCGGTAGCGTGATGGTGGGGGCCGGGGTCGGCCTGCTGGTTCGCGCTTGAGGTCACGCTGAGCATGCAAGGCGTTATTGAGAGGTTCCCTAATCCGACCTGCTGTTTATTGCGTCAGGCTCCAGGCATTGGGCGTCTGGCGTCTTGTCCTCTCAGCCGCCAGTCAGATCGTCAGAGTAGGTAACGTTTCCCTTCCGGTCGATGATGATGGCCGAAGTGCCGGGCAGGCGATTGATCAGCGCCAGGCCCTTTTCCGCCCCCAGCACAAAGACGCTGGTGGAGAGGGCGTCGGCATCAATGCTGTTGTCACACAACACGGTCACGCTGGCCAGCCCATCGATGCTTTTTCCGGTTTTCGGCGACAGGATGTGGTGAATGCGGCGGCCGTCCTGGATGAAGTAACGCTGATAATCCCCTGAGGTGGACATGGCCAGGTCGGCCATGGGTAGCCTCATGGCGATGTCCTGTTTGCTGCGTGGATGTTGAATTCCCACTTCCCACGGGCGACCCCGATGATCCCCCAGTACATAGCTGTCCCCGCCCAGTGACAGGTAGGCGTGCTCGATGCCCGCCTCTTTCAACAAGGCGATGCCCTGATCAATCGCGTACCCCTTGGCGATGCCGCCCAGGTCAATACGGGTGCCGGGGTCACGGAAGCGGACCTTGTCCGGTGCGGTCAGTTCAATGCGGTCGGCACCGATATGCTGACTCGCGGCGGCCAGCTCGGTATCGTCCGGCGCCTTGCCATCGCGGTAATCGTACAGGTGCCCGGCACTGGCAAAGGTAATATCGAAGGCGCCATCGGTGAGTTGGTAGTAATCCAGAGAGCGCGCCAGCAGCTGATAAAATTCCACGCTGATGGTTTGTGTTGTCTCGCCGGCATGGGCGTTGACCCGGGCCAGTTCGCTGCTTTCGACCCAGGGCGACAGCAAGGCATTCAAGCGCGCCATTTCTTCTTCCAGCGCGTCGAACAAGAGCGCCGCATCCTGCTCGGACCACAGCGTGACGCTGGCCCGGGTGCCCATTACATCCCAATCCTGTTGTTGCCAGCGCGCCTGTGCCGGCATGGCCAGCAGGAGCAGGGCAGGTGTGATCAATGTGATCAGGCGGGCAGCGGGGAGCAGCGAAACCATGGCAGTCGTCTTCAGGTTGTCAGCAAAGGAGGGTGACAGCAGTGTACCTGCCGGGGCCGCCCTGTGCTGCCCCGACAGGTGGGCTCATGCTGGCGGCGGGAAAACCGGACCGCTGACGATGGGGTTGAAGGCGGCCAGTTTGTCCAGCGAAGCGGCGTTGCCCAGGCTGTGATTGGGGAAGCGGGCGCTGAATTCGCCCAG
>NZ_LWEZ01001139.1:0-10575 GCF_001634945.1 Alcanivorax sp. HI0044 | reverse complement strand
GCCGTCATTGATTTCGATGCGGCCGGCATCCGCTTCCACCAGGCCAACGATCATGTAGAAGCAGGTGGTCTTGCCGGCGCCGTTGGGGCCCAGCAGGCCAACGATCTGACCGGCTTCCACGTCCAGGGAAACGTCCTCGATGACCCGGCGGCCCTTGTAGCTTTTTGCCAGGTGGTGGGCGCGTAAGTGGCTCATGGTGTGCTGGGCTCCGCATCAGGTGAGGCGGTGTTGCTGTCCTCACTGGGGGTGTCTTTTTCGTTGCTGGAATCGCCACCGGTGGTGTCGGCGTCACCGCTGGTTTCGCGGGTTTGATTCTCGGCGGGGATCACCAGGCGAACCCGCTGGTCGCCTTCACTGCTGGCATCCACGCGCTTGGAATCGAGGCTGTATTCCACCTTGGCGCCTTCGAAGGTGTTGCCTTGGTGTTCAATGTAGGCGTCGCCGGTGAGAACCAGGGTGCGGGCCTTGATGTCGTACACCAGATTTTCAGCATGGGCGTTGAGTCCTTCGCCTTCTTCCATGCGCACCGGGGTGCCGCTGGCTTCGACCCGGACCAGGTCGCCATTTTTGGTGAACAGGCGCATTTCGTCGGCAAACAGTTTGCGTTTGCCCTGAATCAGTTCCACGTTGCCACGGTAAAGACCGCTGCCGGCATCCTGCTCAAAACGGCCGCTGTCCGCCGTGACCTGAATGGGGCCTTCCATGGGGGCGGCATGAGCGCCCATGGGCAAAGCGGCAAGCAAAGCCAGTATGGCGAGGCGGTGGGTGCTATGAAGCCGGTGCTTCAAACTCACTCTTCACTCCTTGTTTCAGGTTCAGAATGCCCTTGTCGAGATCGGCTTCCAGGGCGCCGGCACGAGTCTGGCCGGAGTCGAATGTCATTTCCACTTCGCCGGGTGTTGTGGCGATATTGGTGTCGCTGTTGAAGCGCAGTTCGTCGGTGTCCAGGTTCACTTTCTGGGTGGGGTTGTCCACGTTGACCTTGCCGAGAAAGGTAATCAGGTCGCCGTTGTCTTCCACGGTGCCGTGCTCGCTGGTGATGGTCCAGCTGCCCTTGTCGTTGGCCATGACCAGCACCGGGGCCTGCATTTCGGTGAGCGGATTGTGATCGAATTGCACCAGATTGTCCGCAGTCAGATGGTATTGCAGGCTGCCATCTTCTTCACTGAAGGCCCGGGCGGTAACGTTATCTGCAATGATTGCTGGTGCCTCCAGCACGGCATTGTCCTGGCCGGGCAGGGTGCTGTCCCACTCGTGGAGGGTCATCAGCATGACCAGCCCCAGCAGCAGGATGCCGGTGGCGCTTAATAGACCTTGACGTTTCATGCCTGGCTCCGCAGGGCAAGAATGGCGTCGCAGATTTCCCGCACTGCGCCTTCGCCGCCGCGGCGCTCGGTAACGTGATCGGCGGCGGTTTTGGCGCAGTCGTGGGCGTTGGCCGGGGCAAAACTCAATCGGGACCAGAGCAGCGCGCTCACATCGGGTTCGTCGTCGCCGGCATAACCGGTTTCATGGGCGGCGATGTTCAGTGAGTCGGCCAGCGCTTCCAGTGCCACTCCTTTGTCTTCGCGACCCTGGATGACGTGTTCAATGCCCAGGTCTGCCGCGCGTTTGGCCACCATGGGGGAGTTACGCCCGGTGATGATGGCCAGGGTCACGCCGCTGGCGGCCAGTTTTTTCAGGCCGTGGCCGTCCAGGGTGTTGAAGACTTTCAGTTCTTCGCCCTGGGGGCCGAATAGCAGGCGGCCGTCGGTCATGACGCCGTCCACGTCAAACGCCATCAGGCGCAGGTTCTGGGCATCAACGGAGGAAAAGTGCATGGGCATTTATACCACCCCCGCACGGAGCAGGTCCTGCATGTTGAAGGCGCCGAGGGGCTTGCCCGCATCATCGCACACCATTAGCCCGTTGATTTTACGGGTCTCCATGACTTGCAGGGCTTCCGCCGCCAGGTGGCCCGGCGCGATGGTGATCGGGTCGGTAACCATGACCTCGGCAATGGTGGCTTTGCGAATATCGATGTCCCGGTCGAATATGCGGCGCAGGTCACCATCCGTAAAGATGCCCGCCAGGGTGCCGTCGTCGTGGGTGACGGCGGTCATGCCCAGGCCTTTATGGGTCATTTCCAGAAGGGCTTCGCTGAGTGAAGTATCCGTGCTGACCACGGGAAGCTGTTCGCCAGCGTGCATGATGTCATCCACTTTCAGTAGCAGGCGACGGCCCAGGCTGCCACCGGGGTGGCTGAGAGCAAAATCTTCCGGGGTGAAGCCGCGGGCTTCCAGCAGGGCGATGGCCAGGGCGTCGCCCATGGCCAGGGCTGCCGTGGTGGAGGAGGTGGGTGCCAGGTTATGGGGGCAGGCCTCTTCTGCCACGGCGACGGTCAGGTGCACGTCGGAGAGTTGGGCCAACGCGGATTGCGGCCGGCCGGTCATGCCAACCAGGCCAGTGCCCTTGCGTTTGATCACCGGCAGAATGGCCAGCACCTCGGCGGTTTCGCCGGAATTGGAGAGCGCCAGTACCACATCGTCCGGGGTGATCATGCCCAAGTCGCCATGGGAGGCTTCACCGGGATGCACAAAAAAAGAGGGGGTGCCGGTGCTGGCCAGGGTGGCCGCCAGTTTGCTGCCCACATGCCCGCTTTTGCCCATGCCGGTGACGATCACGCGGCCTTTGGCATTCAGCATCAGATCGCAGGCAGCAGAAAAGCTGGCGTCCAGGCTGTCTTTCAGGGCATCCACGGCCCGGGCTTCGATATCCAGTACCCGTTGACCGACGCTGATATGGTCGTGACTCATGCGTTCTCCTTGGCGTTGGCGGCGATTATACACCGGTTGCCCCCTTCACGTTGACCCGAAATCGGTAACCTGGTCTCTACGGCGGGAACCGTATCGAACTCTGTGACTCCAATAAAACAATCAAGGTTCACGATGTTGCCGCTGTTGATGACTGGACAGGGGGTAAAGAACACCGTAAAACCGCCGGAGACTAACAGGGAGTAATCTATGCATTTGCAACGGTATATTCGAACGTGGCTGCACGCCGGCCTGGTGCTGCTGTTGGCAGGCATGGCCACATTGGCCCATGCCGAGAGCGATCCGCGCCAGGTGGTGTCGGACGCCGTGGAACGGATGACATCCCGCATCGAGGCCGAGCGCGAGGCGCTCAAGGCGGATCCGGACAAGGCCAAGGCGCTGGTCCGTGAAGAGCTGGCGGACCTGGTGGATTTCAAGCGCATTACCCGCATGGTCATGGGCGATTACTTTGGCCCGTCCAGCAAGGAGCAGAAATACCGTTTTCTGGACGTGTTCAAAAACAGCCTGATCAACACCTACGCATCCGGCATCACCCTGTATGACGGGCAGAAGATCGAAACCTTGCCCATGCAGGACGGCGACCGTAAAGGCGACTATGCAAGGGTGCGCATGGAGGTGAAAACCAACTCCGGGCAGGTGGTGCCGATCTACTACACCCTGTTCCTGCGTGATGATCAGTGGAAAGTGATCAATGTGTATGTGAATGGCCTGGATCTGCGCGATACCTTCAAGAGTCAGTTCGCCCAGGGGATGCAGCAGTACAACGATATCGACAAGGTGATCGATAACTGGTCTGCGGATGCCAAGATTGATGCCGGCATCGACGAGGCCAAACAGGGCGAGTGAACCCGCCTGCCGTGGTAAGGGGCAGCGGGCTCGCGTATTATTACGCCCTTGATGACGATTTGATGGAGCGGCTGCAGGCCGCTCCAGTGCTGTTTGGGCCTGACCAAGGCCCTGATGAGGAGCAAAGATGAATCCGGAAGAAGTTCAGGCATTGGTTGATGCCGGTTTTGACAATGCCGATGTGGCAGTGGAAGGCGGCGGTGACCGGTTCCAGATTCGTGTGGTGTCAGAGGCCTTTGCCGGCCTGATGCCGGTGAAACGCCAGCAGCTGGTGTATGCCACCATCGACGAGCAGATCAAAAGCAACACCATCCATGCCGTGCAGATTCTTGCCTTTACTCCGGCGGAGTGGGAAAAAGCCCAGAATCAGGGCCTGTCCTGACCCCGGCCACAGGCCGAAAACGGGTTGGAAGAACGCAACCATCTAGAGACTGTTCATGGATAAATTGATCATCACCGGCGGCCAGCGGCTCGACGGCGACATTCGTATTTCCGGAGCCAAGAATGCGGCACTGCCGATTCTGGCGGCCACGCTGCTGGCTGATGAGCCGGTGACGGTGGGAAATCTGCCGCACCTGCAGGATGTGACCACCCTGATCGAATTACTCGGCCGGATGGGTGTCCATGTGGTGATCGATGACCGCATGAATGTGGAAGTGAACGCCACCACCATCAAGGAACTGACCGCGCCCTATGAGCTGGTGAAAACCATGCGCGCGTCGATCCTGGTGCTTGGCCCCATGGTCGCGCATTTCGGCAAGGCGTCGGTTTCCTTGCCTGGTGGTTGTGCCATTGGCTCGCGTCCGGTGGATATTCACCTGCGTGGCCTGGAAGCCATGGGGGCCGAGATCGAAGTGGCCAATGGCTACGTGAATGCCAGTGTGGACGGCCGCTTGAAGGGCGCTCGCATCGTTATGGATGTGGTCACCGTAACCGGTACCGAAAACCTGATGATGGCGGCGGCGCTGGCCGACGGCACCACCTACCTGGAAAACGCAGCCCGTGAGCCGGAAGTGGTGGATCTGGCCAACTTCATCAATGCCATGGGCGGCAAGATTAGCGGTGCCGGCACTGACACTATTGTCATTGAAGGGGTTGAGCGCCTAACCGGTTGCCACCATCAGGTCGTTGCTGACCGTATCGAAACCGGCACCTACCTGATTGCCGCCGCCATCACCGGTGGCCGCATCAAGACCAAGGACACCGTGCCGGGTATTCTCGATGCGGTGCTGCAGAAGCTGGAAGAAGCCGGGGCGAAAATCACCGTCGGCGACGACTGGATCGAGCTGGACATGGAAGGGCGCCGCCCGAAGGCCGTGTCCTTGCGCACCGCACCGTACCCGGCCATGCCCACGGATATGCAGGCCCAGTTCATGGCCCTGAATCTGGTCGCCGAAGGCACCAGCACCATTGTCGAAACCATTTTCGAAAACCGTTTCATGCACGTGCAGGAAATGAACCGCATGGGCGCGGACATCGAAGTGCAGGGAAACACCGCCATTTGCCGGGGTGTCGAGCAGCTTACCGGTGCGCCGGTGATGGCCACGGACCTGCGCGCCTCGGCCTCACTGGTGATCGCCGCGTTGGCGGCGTCCGGTGATACCACCGTGGACCGCATCTACCATATTGATCGTGGTTACGAGTGCATTGAAGAGAAACTGCAATCGCTGGGCGCGATCATCCGTCGCGTACCACGCTGATCGGATCGGGATCTGTGATGAGCAAGCCATTGACCATCGCCCTCTCCAAAGGGCGCATTCTCAAGGAAACCCTGCCGCTGCTGAAAGTCGCAGGCATTGAGCTGCTGGAAGACCCGGCGGCCTCACGCAAACTGATTTTCGACACCACCCGTGACGACGTGAAAATCATCATCATCCGCGCCACAGACGTGCCCCCCTATGTGCAGCATGGCGCGGCGGATATCGGTGTGGCCGGCAAAGACGTGCTCATGGAGCACGGTGGCGACGGGGTGTTTGAGCCGGTGGATCTGGATATTGCCCGCTGCAAACTGATGGTGGCGGCCATGAAGGACGCCCCGGAAACCGGCAGCCGCCTGCGCGTGGCCACCAAGTTTGTGAATGTGGCCAAGGCCTACTACGCCCAGCAGGGCAAGCAGGCAGAAGTGATCAAGCTGTACGGCGCCATGGAACTGGCCCCGTTGGTGGGGCTGGCGGACCGCATCGTGGATATTGTTGATACCGGCAATACCCTGCGCGCCAACGGCCTGGAGCCCACCGAGCTGATCGCCCACATTTCTACCCGTGTGATCGTCAACCGGGCCAGCATGAAGACCCGTCACAGTGATATCCAGACGATCCTCGACAAGCTGGCCGAGGCAGTGGCGTCCCGCAAAGCGGGGTAAAAGCGGAGTAAGTTAACGCTTGCATGCAACACGCTTCACGCGGTCACGCGGGTGGCTGGATGCGTGCAGGCCTGTTGCGTTGAACGAGAGAGATCATGGAAACCACCTGGCTTAACGCCCAAGATGCGGATTTCGATGCCAAGCTGGCTGCGCTCACCGCCTGGTCGGAAGAGCGCGACGAAGAAGTGGCGGATCGTGTGCGTGGCATCCTCAAGGATGTGGCCAAGCGTGGCGATGCGGCACTGGTGGAATACACCAACCGCTTTGACCGTCGTGACGTGTCAGGCATGGGTGAACTGGTGGTGGATCACGCCCAGTTGCAAGCCGCACTGGCGCGCATTCCTGTCGAGCAGCGTGAGGCCCTGGAAGCCGCTGCCGAGCGCGTGCGTCGTTACCATGAAAAGCAGAAGCAGGATTCCTGGCACTACCGCGAAGCCGACGGCACCTTGTTGGGGCAGCAGGTGACGCCACTGGACCGCGCGGGCATTTACGTACCCGGTGGCAAGGCGGCGTACCCGAGTTCCGTATTGATGAATGCGCTGCCGGCCAAGGTGGCCGGCGTGGGCGAAATCATCATGGTCTCGCCCGCCCCGGACGGCATCATCAATGACATGGTGCTGGCGGCAGCGGCCATCGCCGGTGTCGACAAGCTCTTTACCCTGGGCGGCGGGCAAGCGGTGGCCGCGTTGGCCTACGGCACGGAAACCGTGCCGGCGGTGGACAAAATCGTTGGCCCCGGCAACATCTATGTGGCCGAAGCCAAGCGGCAGGTGTTCGGCAAAGTCGGTATCGACATGATTGCCGGCCCCTCGGAAATTCTGGTGGTTTGCGACGGCAAGACCGACCCGGACTGGATCGCCATGGATCTGTTTTCCCAGGCAGAGCACGACGAAGAAGCCCAGGCCATTTTGGTATCCCCGGATGCGGCGTTCTTGCAACAGGTGGCCGAATCCATGGAAACGCTGGCGGCGACCCTGGAGCGGGAAACCATTATCCGCACGTCCATGAAAAACCGCGGCGCGTTGATTCAGGTCAGCGACCTGGATCAGGCCATCGACATTGCCAACCGCATCGCCTCCGAACACCTGGAGTTATCCATTGATGACGCGGAGCAGTGGGCGAAAAACATTCGTCATGCCGGCGCCATCTTTCTGGGGCGCCACACCCCGGAAGCGCTGGGTGATTACTGTGCCGGGCCGAATCACGTGCTGCCCACCAGCGCCACCGCACGCTTTTCTTCGCCGTTGGGGGTGTACGATTTCCAGAAGCGCAGCTCGCTGATCGGTTGCTCCCCGGACGGGGCCAGCACCCTGGCAAAGATCGCCTCTCCGCTGGCGCGTGGCGAAAGCCTGACGGCCCACGCGCGCAGTGCGGAATATAGAATTAAACGCTAGAAGCCAGATGCCAGACGCCTGACGTGCGGCCTCTTTGTCCGGCGTTTGGCGTCAGGCTTCCGGCGGAGAACTTATGAGTAAATACTGGAGCGACTTCGTTCATGGGCTGGAGCCTTATGTGCCCGGCGAGCAGCCCAAGATGGACAAGCTGGTAAAGCTGAACACCAATGAGCATCCGCTCGGCCCGTCGCCGAAAGTGATCGAGGCGATCCGCGCTGAGGCGGACGAGCGGCTGCGGCTGTACCCGGACCCGGACAGCAGCCAGCTCAAGCAGGCCATCGCCGATTACTATTCCAATCAAGGTTACGGGATCGAGCGTTCCCAAGTGTTTGTTGGCAATGGCTCCGACGAAGTGCTGGCGCACCTGTTTATGGCGTTTTTCAAACAGGATCAGCCGCTGCTGTTCCCGGATATTACCTACAGCTTCTACAAGGTCTATTGTGGCCTGTATCAGATCGACTACCAGCCGGTGCCGCTCGATGGTGAGTTGGGCATTGCGGTGGATGATTATCTCGCCGGCGACAAGCCGCGCCCCAACGGCGGTATTATTTTTCCCAATCCCAATGCGCCCACCGGCAAGCTGTTGCCGCTGAGTGAGATTGAGCGCCTGTTACAGATCAATACGGAAACCCTGGTGGTGATCGATGAGGCGTACATCGATTTTGCTGGTAGCCCGGGGCAGGGCGACACCACGGCAATCGCCCTGGTAAACCGCTACCCGAATCTACTGGTTACCCAAACCCTGTCAAAATCCCGCTCCCTGGCCGGCTTGCGTATCGGGCTGGCAGTGGGTGATGAGGCCTTGATTGATGGTCTGAATCGCATCAAGGACAGCTTCAACTCCTACCCACTGGATCGTCTGGCCATTGCCGCCGGCGTGGCCGCGTTTGAGGATCAGGAATGGTTTGAAGAAGGCTGCGAACAGGTGATTGGTCAGCGTGAGTGGCTCACCGATCAGCTGGCGCAGCGGGGCTTCGACAGTTTGCCCTCGGCGGCCAATTTTCTCTTTGCCTGCCACGAGAGGCATAGTGGTGCTGAACTGGCCCAGGGGTTGCGCGAGCAAGGCATTATCGTACGCCATTTTGGCAAACCCGAGCGCATTGCCGACTACCTGCGGATCACCGTGGGCACGCCAGAACAGAATCAGGCGCTGATTGCGGCGCTGGACGGGTTGAGTGAAAAGCTGAAAACTAAAAGTTAAAAAGAATGGAATAAGTTTTGTCGCATGCAGACAAAGAGGCCGCGCCCACACTCTGGGCGCGGCCTCTTTGCGTTAACGGGTAGAGTCGCGCTTGAACTTTGCATTTTATGAAGACGGCGATACTACCGTGGGAAGCGATGCTTGCATCGCGAAGGCGCTTTAGCTTTGCACCGTTGTTCGTGATGCGAGCATTACTTCCCACAGATATTACCAATGTTGGTTTTTTTCAGAGGTCTTATCGCTCCTAAATCGCCTGTTGGCCGAAGTCAGGGTTTGCCCGCTTGAACCTTTCCCATACCTGCGGTACTAACAGGCATCGCCCAACGCAAAGGCCTTAATAATGAAACGTTCGCTACTGCTCGCCTGTGCCCTGATTCCGATTCCCCTTTTTGCCGCTGACTTTGCGGTTACCGCTCCGGTGAGCAAGGCAGTGTTGTTTCCCGCCCAGGCCCATCTCAGTCGTACGTTCTCCCAGGCTTTGCCCGCCGGTGAGCATCAGCTGGTGGTGAAAGGTTTGCCGGAGCTGGATCTGGATAGCCTGCAGGTGGCCGTGAAAGGGGCCAGGTTGCTGGGGATGCAACAAGGGTTTGCCATTGCTGAGGGCGATATCTCGGCCCGTCGTGCCGAGCTGGATGCGGCGATTCTCGACCTGGAGCAGGCCATGGCCGCCGCCCGCGCGGCTGATAGCCTGGACCAGCAACAGATCAATCATCTGCAATCGCTGATGGGGCAGGCGCCACAGGGTGAGGCCGTGTTTGCCCAGGTGCCGGTGGAAAAATGGGCCAGTGCCTGGGAGTCCATTGGCAAGGCGGTGGCGCAACGGCAAGCGGCGATCAATCAGCGTGTGGTGACCCGTGAAGAACAGCAAGGCAAGCTGGAAACACTGCGACAAGAGCGCCAGCAGCTGGGGCAGGTACAGACTCGCAGCCGCCAACTGGTGCTCACTGTTGGTGCTGACGCGCCGTCCACCGCGCGGGTGGAATTGCAGTATTTTACCGGCCAGGCCGGCTGGCAGAATCAATTGCGGGTCGATCTGGATAGCGGTAGTGAAACGGTTGCCGTTACCGGTATTGCGCTGATCCATAACCGCACCGGGGAGGACTGGCAGGATGTCAGTGCCACCCTGGGGCTGGTGCCGGCCGGTTACCGTCAGCTGCCAGATCCGCAACCCTGGATTGTGCGTCTGGCGACGCCGCAACCGGAAATGCGTAAACAGTCCCTGCGCAGCGTGATGGCGGAACCGGCCGCCTTAGAAGCCGATATGGCCAAACACGTGCAGGCGATGCCGGTGGCCGCTCCGGTGGCTCACGGTTTTGATATGCGCGTGCCGCTATCGTCACCATTATCTCTGGCCAGTGGTGTTGGCAGCGCTCGGGTGTCTTACCAGCAGGCCGAACTGCCGGTGACGCTCAGCCGTGAAGGTTATCTCTGGCAACAGCCGGCGGTGTTGCTGGTGGGGGAATGGAAGAATACCAGCGCACTGCCCTGGTTGGCGGGGCGTGTCACGCTGCTGCGAGATGGTCAGCGGCTGGCCCGTTACCACCGCGGCGACAGCATCAAGCAGGGCGAAAAGGTGAAGATGAGTTTCGGCGATGACCCGCGCCTGCAGATTGCCGTGGTGCGCGAGCCATCACAGCAAGGAGAAGTCGGCCTGATCAGCAAGGAGAAGACCCTGTCTGCGCTGAAAAACATCACTCTGACGTCCCATTACGACAAGGCGGTGACGGTGGATCTGCTGGATCGCCTGCCGGTGGCCGGTAACGAGGATATTGCTGTCACGGCCAAAGGCAAAGCCGCAGATGCTAGTGATGTGGATGATGTGAAAGGGCTGCAGCGCTGGCAGTTCACCTTGCCCGCCGGGGGGGAAGAAAGTTTCAAACAAGGCTTCGAAATTCGCTACCCGGAAGGGGCAATGCTGAGCGGTGTAGAAGGGCTTTAAAGGCAATTAATAGTTAATAA
>NZ_LWEZ01001138.1:0-10212 GCF_001634945.1 Alcanivorax sp. HI0044 | reverse complement strand
CCGTGATGCGGCCTTCGCCTTTATCTATCCGGCGAATCTGGATGCGTTACGTCAGATGGGGGCAACCCTGACGTTCTTTTCCCCATTGCAGGATGCCGCGTTGCCCCAGGTAGATGCGCTATGGCTGCCGGGCGGTTACCCGGAATTGCACGGGGAAGCCTTGGCCATGAATATCGCCATGGGCGACGCCATTCGCGACCACCACGCGGCCGGCAAACCGATTCTGGCGGAGTGCGGTGGCTTGATGAGTTGCATGGCAACCCTGATCGATGGTGATGAAAAACGCCATGCCGGTTTCGGGCTGTTGCAGGGTGAGGCAGCGCTGACGAAAAAACTGCAGGGGCTGGGCATGCAGGCGCTGACCACTCCACAGGGGGAGCTGCGCGGGCATACCTTCCACCATGGCTGTTTGTCGACGCCGTTAACGCCCACTGTTTTCAGCCAGAAACAAACCGGTACGCAAGGCGAGCCGGTCTATCAGGATCAGGGCCTGGTGGCGAGTTTCTTCCACGGTTATTTTCCGTCGGCCCCGCAAGTGGTGGCGGATATCTTTAACGGCCACTTTCGCGCTGAAGCGATTTTTTCAGATCAGGATCCCCTTTCCCGCACAGGAGAAGACCATGCGTGACGATGCGAAAACCCCGGAGCGCCATGCCTGGCGCATGGCCAAAAAACAGGAAATCATGCGTGACCGTATCGCCAATGCGGACAAGGATCAGGGCATCCTGCTGGTCCTGACCGGACCGGGAAAAGGCAAGAGCAGCTCTGGCTTCGGGATGGTGGCCCGGGCGTTGGGGCATGGCATGAAAGTGGGCGTGGTGCAGTTTATCAAGGGCGCGTTCAGTACCGGGGAAGAGGCCTTTTTCCGTGATCTGCCCAACGTGGATTATCACGTCATGGGTGAAGGCTATACCTGGGATACCCAGGACCGGGAGCGGGATGTGGCTGCGGCCAGTGCCGCCTGGGATATGGCCGCGAAGATGCTCAAGGACGATAGCTACGACCTGATTCTGCTGGACGAACTGAACATCGCGTTGCGCTACGAGTACCTCGACCTGGACCGTGTGCTGGACGACCTGCAAAACCGCCCCGCCATGCAACATGCGGTGGTTACCGGCCGCTATGCACCGAAGGAACTGATCGAACTGGCCGACACCGTGACGGAAATGAAAGTGGTGAAGCATGCGTTCAAGGATTTGGGGGTGAAGGCGCAGAAGGGCGTCGAGCTTTAGTTAATAGTTAACAGTGAATAGTGAATAGTGAATAGCGAAACCCCGAAATGGATGGGCGTGAAGTTGTGGCGAGAAGTTCAAAGTTAAAAGTTAAAAGTTTAAAAATAAACAATGCGCAAAGCGCTTCCTTTATTCGGGGCTGCGATCGCGGTTTGCTGTCTGGGCGCGGCCTCGTCGCAGCGATTACGGGAGGCGTCGGATCGCGTTTCAACTTTGAACTTTTAACTTTCAACTCGGGCTGCCTCTAATGCCTGTGTTGATGGTTCAGGGCTGCACTTCCGATGCGGGGAAGAGCACGGTGGTGGCGGCGTTGTGTCGGTGGTTTGCGCAGCGAGGATATTCAGTGGCGCCATTCAAGCCGCAAAACATGGCATTGAACAGTGCGGTGACCGTGGACGGTGGGGAGATTGGTCGTTCTACGGCCTTGCAGGCGCTGGCCTGTGGTGTTGAGCCGCACAGTGACATGAATCCGGTGTTGCTCAAGCCGCAAACAGATATGGGCGCGCAGGTGATTATTCGTGGCAAGGTGCTGGGCAATATGCAGGCGCTGGATTATCACGCCTACAAAAAGACCGCCAGTGAAGCGGTGCTGGCGGCCTGGCAGGCGCTCACTTCCCGCTACGATGTGGTCATCGTGGAAGGCGCAGGCAGCCCGGCGGAAATCAATCTGCGCGAGAATGATATTGCCAATATGGGCTTTGCCGAGATGGTGGATTGCCCGGTTATTCTGGTTGCCGATATCGATCGCGGCGGTGTCTTTGCCCATCTCACCGGTACGCTGGATTTGCTTTCCGACAGCGAACAGAAACGCACCCTGGGGTTTGTCATCAACCGTTTCCGTGGCGACCTTTCCTTGCTGCAGAGCGGGCTTGACTGGCTTGAAGATCGCACCGGTAAACCCGTGTTTGGCGTGCTGCCCTATCTGCATGGCCTTACCCTGGATGCGGAAGATGCGGTGGATGAGCAGGGCGAACACGAAAGCGATGCACTCAATGTGGTGGTGCCGCTGTTGCCGCGCATGAGCAACCATAACGATTTCGATCCCCTGCGACTGCATCCCAGTGTGAACCTGCGCTTCGTCAGGATGGGGGAAGCCTGGCCGCAGGCGGATCTGGTGATTCTCCCGGGCAGCAAGGCCACCCGTGCGGACCTGGCCTTCCTGCGCGAACAAGGCTGGGACAAGCAGATCGAAAAGCACTTGCGTTACGGCGGCAAGGTGCTGGGTATTTGCGGGGGATTTCAGATGCTCGGCGAGCGGATTGATGACCCTCAGGGGCTGGAGAGTCACCCCGGTAGCAGCCAGGGGCTGGGCTGGCTGGCCATGAGCACCGAGTTGATAGCGGGCAAACAGCTTGCCAACACAAAGGGGAAACTGCTGGCCTCAGATTCGCCTGTTCAAGGTTACGAGATTCATAACGGTATTACCCGCGGAGAGGCGCTGAGCCGCCCCATGCTGATGCTGGGTGACCGATACGATGGGGCCATGAGTGAGGATGGCCAGGTGATGGGGTGTTACCTGCACGGTTTGTTTGATTTGGCAGACAGTGGCAACGCCATCCTTGCCTGGGCCGGTCTGCACGATAATCGCGGCGTAGATTATGCCGCTCACCGGGAGCAGCAACTGGACCGGCTTGCCGATATGGTGGAGCGCCATATGGACATGACGATATTGCAGGAAAGCATCTCAAGGGCTGACTAGGCCCCCCCTCCCTCCTTCAGGCTGCAGACCTGACCATGAAGCCAGAGCATTACGCTCAAGCGGTTCGTCTTTTGCTTTTCGTGAACTGGCTCTCTGTGCAGGGCTATTCACGGTGTTTCACTGCATTGACATAAGCGTGCTGGATGCTGGGATCCTTGTTGCATACCTTCCCGCTAGCGCCGGTATTCCCTGGCTATCAGGCTGGCTGGAGGGCGCAGATAGTAAATCTTTACACCCTGAATACCTTTCGCGATGATGGATTTTCAGGTGGGCATAGGGGTACAGCTATTGCCGGACCTTGATCAAGGACTCTCCAACAAGGACTACTGTTATGAAAAGCGTACTGCTCTACTCCAGTCTCACAGCCTGCCTGATGCTTGCAGGCTGTGGTGATGAAGGCGAACAATCCGCCGGGCAACAGAAAGAGGCCGGCCAACCGGCGGTGGCGGAAAAAGCGCCGCAGAACAAGTCTGACAAGGCTACGGCAGAGTAAAGAAGGGCCCAAGCCCGCTGAAGCGGCCACCAAGGAAAGTAATCAGGCGCTGAAAGAGTACTTGCCGTTCTCGGATAACACGTCTTTCGAGCTGGCCCATAAGGGATTCATCGCGCCGCTTCCCAAGGAAATGATCAAGGGTGAAGAGGGCAATCCGGTATGGGTTGGGATCCGGCCAAGTATGATTTTATTGAGGAAGGCTCGGAAGCACCGGAAACAGTTAACCCGAGTCTGTGGCGCCAATCCCAGTTGTTGAATATTTCCGGGTTATTTGAAGTGACCGACGGGATTTATCAGGTTCGTAATCTCGACCTTTCCAACATGACGATTGTGGAAGGCGAGAAAGGCCTGACCATCATGGATCCGTTGGTGTCTGCAGAAACCGCCAAGGTGGCGCTGGACCTCTATTACGAGCATCGCCCGAAAAAACCGGTGGTCGCTGTGATTTATACCCACAGCCATGTGGATCACTATGGTGGCGTTCGTGGTGTGGTCGATGAAGCGGATGTCAACGCGGGCAAGGTGGACATCTATGCGCCGGTGGGCTTTCTGGATGCCGCTGTTGCCGAGAATGTGATGGCCGGTAATGTCATGAGTCGCCGCGCCAGTTACATGTATGGCAACCTGCTGCCGCCCAGCCCGCAAGGTCAAGTGGGCGCCGGGTTGGGGACCACCACCTCAGCCGGTACGGTTACTCTGATTCCTCCCACCAAAATCATTGAAAAGACCGGTGAAGTCCACAAGATTGACGGGCTGACGTATGAGTTTCTGAATGCGCCAGGTTCTGAGGCGCCGTCCGAGATGCTCTATTACATCAAGGAAAAGAAAGCGCTCAATACCGCTGAAGATTCGACTCATACGCTGCATAACACCTACTCGCTGCGTGGCGCCAAGATCCGCGATCCGCTGGCCTGGTCCAAGTATCTGAATCAGGCGCTGGACATGTGGGGTGATGAAGTGGAAGTGATGTACGCCATGCACCACTGGCCAGTGTGGGGAAAGGACAAGGTCAATGAGCATATCAGCACGCAGCGGGATATGTATCGCTTCATCAATGATGAAACCCTGCGCATGGCCAATCAGGGCTACACCATGTTGGAGATCGCAGAGCAAATCAAAGTGCCTGATGCCATCGCCAAGAACTTTTCCAACCGCGGTTATTACGGTTCCATCAGTCACAACGTGAAGGCTACTTATGTGATGTACTTGGGTTGGTTTATCGGCAACCCGGCGACCTTGCATGAACTGCCTCCGGCGGATTCAGCCGAGCGTTACGTGGAGATGATGGGGGGGGCGGATGCGTTGCTGGACAAGGCCCGTGACTACTTTGAAAAAGGGGAGTATCGCTGGGTGGCGGAAGTGGTCAATCATGCCGTCTTCGCCGATCCGGATAACCAGGAAGCCAAGAACCTGCAGGCTGACGCGCTGGAGCAGATGGGCTATCAGGCAGAAAGTGGTCCGTGGCGTAATTTCTACCTGAGCGGCGCCCAGGAACTGCGTAATGGTGTGGCGCAATTGCCGACGCCCAATACTGCCAGCCCGGATACCGTTCGTGCCATGGATGAGAGCCTGTTCTTCGACTTCCTTGGCGTCCGCCTGAACACCGAGAAGGCAGAGGGCAAGCACCTCAAGCTCAATTTCGTATTCACCGACAAGGACAAGTCCTTTGCGGTGGAAATGGTGCACGGTGTGCTGAACCACAGTGAGGGGCGTCTGTTTGACGATGCCGATGCCACCATCAACATGACCCGCGATACTCTCAATGGATTCATGCTCCAGGAGATCACCCTGGAAAAGGCCATTGAAGACGGCAAGGTGACAGTCGAAGGGGACCAGGACAAGCTCACCGAGTTGGTGTCCTGTCTGGATGACTTCGAGTTCTGGTTCAATATCGTAACGCCATAGCGATGATTGAGAACGTGCAAAAGACATGCGCGTGAAGTAACAGAAATGCCCGATTCCGTGTCACCGGAGTCGGGCATTTTTATATGTAGCGAAAACGGGAATGCGTTGTTCTGTTCCTGCCTGCCTATATCCGTAAAGAAAATGGTGGAACACTGGAAGCATTTCGCCGGTCTTCACAAGGTGATTGCCGTCGATCGCAGAGGCTGTTTGATGTGCCCTAGCGCATGGGGTGGACGGTGACTCGTTCGCCCCAGAGTTCAGAGAGCTGCCGGTGAGCCAGGGACGGTTCGGCGCTGCTCCAGAACGTGGCGCTGCCTGCTTGCGGGCTATCGGATAGCAAATTGTGCATCTGCAGTCGCCGCACGGTTTCGCGGGCGACTGCCATATCGGTATTAACTACTTCCACGTGGGCTCCCGCTGCCCGGCGAATCAGCGGCGCCAGAAACGCATAGTGGGTGCAGCCCAGGACGATATGATCCGCCCCTTTTTGGATCAGTGGCTGTACATAGCGGGCGACCAGGGTTTGGGTCGCTTCGCTGTCCAGCTCCAGCGCTTCGATCTGTTCAACCAGCCCGGGACAGGGCTGGATTTCCACGCGCACGTTTTCCGAGAACAGCCGGCTCAGGTTGTTAAAGGATTCGCTTTTCAGTGTCTGGCTAGTGGCCAGTACGCCAATAACCCCACTTTTACTTTGCAGGGCGGCGGGTTTGATACCTGGCTCGACGCCGATGATGGGCAAGGTGTAATCGGCCCGCAGTTGCCGGATGGCAGAGACGGTAGCGGTATTGCAGGCGACCACGATAGCTTTCGCCTCGTTTTCCATAAGAAACCGGGTAATGGCATCGGATCGCTGCTGAATATAGTGCTCTGATTTTTCGCCGTAGGGCGCGTGGATGGAGTCCGCCACGTAGAGCAGGTTTTCGTTGGGCAACAGCTCACGAATGCGGCGGGCGATAGACAAGCCGCCGATGCCGGAATCAAAAATGCCAATGGGGCCGGGGTGGGTCATACGACTATTCGGATGGAAACGAAGGCCCAAGGATATACCAAGACGGACAGGTATAGGAGAGTGCGCCGAAGTCAGCCTTTTCGTGAAGTGAGCTTCTCTATGCGCGCAGGCGTGAGGCGTGTTGCGTGGAGGCTGTTGCAGCCGCAGAGCGGCATAAAAAAGGTTCTTCGCGGATTTAGAGTGAAGAACAGGCTACTCGCCGTTTGATGGGTTTATCCCGAATACCCGGCACTTTGCCAAACGCTCGACGCCGGATGCCTGACGTAAAACCCCATAGCCTGAGAGGTTGTCGTTGTTACGGCCTCCTGCTTTGACGGGTATTTTGAGGGATTGTCAGGGTCATGATTCAGGCAATTATCGGGTAAGGCATTTTGCGCAGAGAGCATGGCGGCCAAGGTTTTCAGGTTTTGAATGCAAGCGTCTGTCATCGGGCATCCGGCGTCCAGCGGTTGCCAGGGCGGAATAATGTGACACGTTCTGAAGCTGGCTGATCACTCAATTCCGTGATGAACCAAAAAAAGGCTCCCGAAGGAGCCTTTTTTGCGAGCCGTCAGCGATTAGTGATCGTGACCTTCCGGACCATGTACATGGCCGTGCTCTTTTTCTTCGGCGGATGCTTCGCGCACGTCGGTCACTTCCACGGCGAAGTTCAGGGTTTCCCCTGCCAGCGGGTGGTTGCCATCGACAGTCACTTCATCGCCTTCAACGGCGGTGATGGTGAAGATACGCTGGCCGGCTTCGGTCTGCGCCTGGAACTGCATGCCCGGCTGCAGGTTGTCTTCGTTGCCTTCAAAAGCGGTTTTCGGCACTTGCTGAATCAGCTGCTCGTGACGCTCGCCGTAGCCTTCTTCCGGAGTCACGGTGACGTCCAGCTTGTCGCCCGCGGCCTTGCCGACCAGAGCGTTTTCCAGGCCCGGAATGATGTTGCCGGCGCCGTGCAGGTACGCCAGGGGCTCGCCACGCTCGACGGAAGAATCGATGGTTTCACCGGCGTTGTTGGTCAGGGTGTAGTGGATGGACACTACGGCATTTTCAGAAATTTGCATGGAAACCCTTTAGGGGTAGATGAATTCGGAATAAGAGGCGTGGCGGCCATGACGTTTTTCATGTCCTGACCGCGCCCTGTATTCAGGTCGGCGAACATTCTAACAAGACCGGCAAGGGCCTGACCAACCGGAGCCGGGCTGGCCCGACAGGCGTAAGGGGGGGCAGATTGCCCAGGTTGGCCCCGCATTTGCTACAGTACCGGCATGAATGCTGATGCTTCCACTGACAATCCGCTACTGCAGGACCGCTTCGGGCGCACCATTGATTACGTGCGCTTGTCGGTGACGGACCGCTGCGATTTCCGCTGTGTGTACTGCATGGCGGAGGATATGACCTTTGTTCCCCGCGCCCAGGTGCTGACCCTGGAAGAGATGGGGCGGCTGGCGCGGGTGCTGGTGCAGTTGGGGGTAAAGCGCATTCGCCTGACCGGGGGAGAGCCCCTGGTGCGCCGGGATGTGGCGCGGTTGGTGCGCGATATTGGTGCCATTGACGGCCTGCGTGAACTGAATATGACCACCAATGGGGCTGGCTTGCCCCGCCACGCGCAGGCGTTGAAGGCAGCGGGGGTGGATCGGCTCAATATCAGCCTGGATTCGCTGGACCCGGAGCGTTTCCGGGCTCTGACCCGTACCGGCGATCTGCAGCAGGTGATTGCCGGAATCGATGCGGCACGGGCCGCCGGCTTTGAGCGGATCAAGCTCAACAGTGTGATCATGCGCGGCCGCAACCAGGATGAAGTGCCGGCACTGGTGGATTTCGCCCTGGCGCGGGGGCTGGATATCGCTTTCATTGAGGAAATGCCCCTCGGGCAGATCACCGAGCACGACCGGGAATTGGCGTTCGTGTCTTCGGCGGAGCTGCGCGAACAGCTGTCAGCACGACTGGGGCTGGTGCCGCTGGCAGAAAAAACCGGGGGGCCATCGCGCTATTGGCAGGTGCCGGGCAGTGGCAGCCGCATCGGCTTTATTTCGCCTCATTCACAAAACTTTTGCCATTTGTGTAATCGGGTGCGGATCACCGCCGAGGGGCGTATGCTTTTGTGCCTGGGCCATGAGCACAGCGTGGATCTGCGCGCGGTGCTGCGCGCCCACCCGGATGACGATACCCCCCTTCGCGAAGCCATTGTGGATGCCATGGCCATCAAGCCCGAGCGCCACGACTTCAACCTGGAGCCGGGTGAGCAATTGGTACGATTCATGAATATGACCGGTGGTTAAGGCGGCGTGTTAGCGTGCCGCGTGTAGCATGATTGGGTAAAAAAGCGAGAGACCATGAAATCCCTACCTGAACTGTTTTCCAACAATGAAAAATGGCGCCACGAAATTGAAGAGCGCCACCCCGGCTTCTTCAAGGCGCTGGGTGAACAGCAGAACCCGGAATATCTGTGGATCGGTTGTGCCGATTCCCGGGTGCCAGCCAACGAAGTGGTAGGCATGATGCCCGGCGAGCTGTTTGTTCACCGCAATGTGGCCAACCTGGTCAACCATACCGACCTGAACCTGCTGTCGGTGCTGCAGTTTGCCGTGGATGTATTGAAGGTGAAGCACATCATGGTGGTGGGCCATTACGGTTGTGGCGGCATCAAGGCGGCCATGGAAGATGTGCCCCATGGCCTGATCGACAACTGGTTGCGGCAGGTGCGCGAACTGTACCTGCGCAATCGCAAGAACCTGGCCGAGCTGCCCGATGAGGCAGCGCGAGTGGACAAGATGTGTGAGCTGAATGTGGCCCGCCAGGTAATCAATGTGTCCAACACCACTGTGGTTCAGGAAGCCTGGCGTCGCGATCAGCCGTTGACCATTCACGGCTGGATTTACGGTATCGGTGATGGTCACCTGCGGGACCTGGATATCCAGATTCAGAATAATGGCGAGCTGCGCAGCCTGGAAACGGACGAGTACGACAACTGCTCCGGTTAGGTGAGTGCCCTTGGTCGCTGTAACGAAATGATCAAGGGCACGGTTACCGTTGACGATGGTTTTCAGTGATGATGGCCTGCACCGCCGTGCCCCTGGCCGGCGGGTGCTGTGCCTGAGTCGTCCAGTAGTGCCTGCCAATCGTTTTCGCTCAGTGAGGGCAGGGCGCTGAGTAACGCCACCATGTCCCACAGGCTTTGCTCGTCGTGGCTTTTTCCCCAAGCGGGCATGCCGCTCATTTTGATGCCGTGCTTGATGACCCAATAGGCGCCTTTCGGATCATGAATCCCGTGTTCCGCCAATGCTGGCGGTTGCGGATACATGCCTTCACGCAGTTCGCTCTCCTCGATTCCCGGCGCCAGGTGGCAGCCCACGCACATGGCCTGGTAGTGCTCTGCGCCCCGACCAATTCGTTGCGGATCATCCAGGTCGTTGGGCACCGGAATATGTTTTGCTCGCAGGTCAATGGAGCGGTGGCGAGCGGTACCGATGATTTTCTCGGTCACGCTCCAGTGCGGTTCGTCGGCCGCAAAATTGTAGCTGCCTGTGGCAATGACGATGCCGATGATGGCGGTGGCAAGCAGCGCGATAACGAGCAGAGTGCTAACGGTTTTCATCGTGTTCTCCCTGACAATGAAAGAATTGGTGGATGCGCCGGCCATGGCGGCCGGGCACATCCGTGGCAAGATCAGAACCAGAAACGGATGCCGGCAACAACGGTGCCTTCTTCCGTTTTTCCGCCGGCTGCCCGAGTCATGTCCGCCGTGTCGCCGTACTGTTTTTCCCAGTTGACCCCGATATAGGGCGCAATTTCCCGGCGGATTTCATAGCGCAGGCGCAGGCCGGCTTCCAGGCTTACAAGCCCGTCGCCGATGCCCAGTTCCGGGTCGTCCTTGCCATAGAGGTTGGCT
>NZ_LWEZ01001137.1:0-20041 GCF_001634945.1 Alcanivorax sp. HI0044 | reverse complement strand
CTTATGGAAGACTATGGAATCGACTCTGAGCTTCATCTTTATGATACCTTCGACGGCTGTAGATCAGAGGCTCTCACGCAGCCCGAAGATCGACGTTTTTCTGATGCGTTGGGTCTGCAACATGTTTCCGAATGTTATGAAGAAAGTGCAGTTTCCTTGCTCGAAAGGTTTAGTCTTAACTCTAAGGTAGTATTTCATAAAGGAGATATTACTAATCCTAACGATACTATCGTTCCAGACAAGATTTCACTCTTGCATCTTGATGTGGATTTTTATGAGCCAACATTGTCTGCACTGAGGCTGTTTTATGATCGGGTTGTTCCAGGTGGCACCATTATTGTGGATGATTATTATTTGAATTTGGTGAACTGCCGACAAGCAGTTGACAATTTTGTTTTAGAAAAAGACATAGCCGAATTTATAGACATGAACCGCTTTTCATCGTTTTCCTTAATTATGAAGAAACGCCAATGAAACTCGGTTTTTATCAGCTGATCAACTCTAGATTGGCAAATTGTATTGAGGAAATTCATTTTCATAGCAGGTACTCACCTAGTGTGGATGCCTACTTGATAAAAGAGATTTTTGAGAAGGAAATATACAGATTTCAATGTGCTCATGAGGCGCCACTGATTGTTGACTGTGGTACCAATATCGGTCTTGGGCTTCTTTATTTTAAGACAATATATCCTGATAGTCGCATCGTCACTTTTGAAGCGGATCCTCTGTCGGCCAGCGTGGCAAGAAAAAATATCAATTTTCTCGGTCTGACCGGAATTGATCTTGTGGAAAAGGCCATTACGGATACAACGGGCTCCACCGATTTTTTTGTTTTCCCTGATTCTTTAGAAAACATTCCCGTCTGCTCGACCTTTGAAAATGCTTTGGCAAGAAGGCGTATTATTGTAGAGAGTATGGCTGCAGCTGAGCTGCCTTGTTTGGATAATGGCGTAGACTTTATGAAGGTTGATATTGAAGGCGGAGAAAGCAATGTGATATCGAGCCTTGTAGAGTCAGGGAAATTAAGAAAAGTTAAAACCTTTGTTATCGAATACCATCACTGGGTTAAGCAGAAATACTCGTTCGATGAATTCCTCACTGTTTTCAAAAGACATGGCTTTCTTATGGAGATGGTTGATGAGGAATGTGCTCACCCTGCGTATCCTGAAACTTCAGGGAACAGTATTTTGAAATTCATTCGAGTGGATTGATATCGTGACAAAATCTGTAAAGGTAGACGTGATAGTTGTCGGAGGCGGGCCAGCGGGTGTGGCTTCTGTACGTACACTCACAGCAGGTGGTGCTCGCGTAGCATTGATCGAAAAAACACGATTCCCAAGAAGCAAGCCTTGCGCTGGTGGACTTTCCGCTGGAGCCGTGCGTTTACTTGATTATGACTTCACTACTGTTGTTCGTGAAAAGGTTAACGAGCTGAGACTGTCCTATAAAGATAAAAAGCCGGTTATCATTAAAGCGGAAGAGCCAATCGCATTAATGACTAAACGAGCCGAGTTCGATAGTCTTGGGATCGAAGCAGCATTGAGTACCGAATGTCAGTACTTTGTACTACCAGAAATTAGTGGAATTGAGCTTCGTAGGGATGCTGTTGAGCTAATCTATCCTGGCCTCAGAATTAAGGGCAACTACCTGGTTGCGGCGGATGGTGCGGGGAGTACTATACGGCGTTTGATCTCCGGTCGACCGAAGGGGGCTTTTGGGGTAGCTATTGAAGCCGACGTTGATGCGAACGAAGTTAATACTCAAGAAATTAGAACAAAAGTTGATTTCGGTTTTTCTCCTGGAGGGTATGGCTGGGTATTTCCAAAAGGGGATCACTACAACGTTGGTTTGTATTCCTGGAATAGTCGCCATTCCCGATTTGTAAATCGTCCAGCCCTTAAGCAATATGCTCAGATTTCGTTGGGAGAGGTAAATCTTTCGGATATTCGTGGCTTCCCCATCGCAATTTCATGCTCAAAGAAAAGTATGGGCAGCGGAAGAGTTTTGTTTGTCGGTGATGCAGGAGGGTTTACTTATGCCTCAAGTGGTGAAGGTATTTATGGTGCAATACTTACGGGGCAGCTTGCCGCTAAATCAGTACTGATAGGGGGCGATGTTGTGAATAATTATCGTGCTACCTCCTCTAGGTATCTACGTAGATGCGGTCTAAATAGAGCTTTCTCTAGGCTTATTTACCCCACGTTAGGCGTTTCCTACCCTTTGTTCGCGGCACGGCTTAATAGTCAGGCAATGCGCGCATCCATGTCATTGGTAGATTCAGAGAAAAGATGATGAAAGCAGTGATTTTATGTGGTGGACAAGGGCTGCGTATGAAAGGCTGCTTTGGGAATACCCCAAAGCCATTAGTGGAAGTACAGGGCAAGCCTATCCTTGAACATATAATTCATCATTATTGTCTTTATGGGGTGTCTGAGTTTGTATTGTTGGTTGGAGCAAATGAACTGGCTTTTCGGCAGTTTGCTGATCGATATAAGGGTGGCAGCGTTTTAATAAAGGTGCTTCAGACGGGGGAGGATACTCCTACAGGTGGTCGCTTGGCTATTGCATCGCATTTATTTAAAAATGAGAAAAACGTCTTGGCTACATATGGAGATGGAATCGCCAATCTGAACGTCGATGCCTTGGTAGACCAGCATATTTCTTCTGGTAAAGGTGTGACTTTGACCGCCGTACAGCCCCGGCTGCCGTTCGGTTTACTAGATGTTGATGATAGTGCCTCTGTCATTTCTTTTATCGAAAAGCCGATGATGCCTCAGCTGATAAATGGTGGTTTCTTTGTGATTTCGACCGAGGTTTTAAAGAAACTTGATTTAGACAGTGATTTTGAAACTGATGTGCTGCCTTCCCTTGTTGACAAAGGGGAGCTTGGTGCATATTTCCATAAGGGTTTCTGGCAGAGTATGGATACTTATAAAGATGTTGTTAGATTGAATTCGATGGAGTTGCCGACGCTTTAAGAATTATGACTCTTTGACATTTTGTATTTCTCTAACTCGCCTCTGTGAGTAAGTATCTCTGTGAGTAGCTTTGCGGATTGGTGTTCGTAATTTCTAGAAAAAACAGGGTCTTTCTTCGCTTTTGCTGGGGTTGGAGAGTCGGTTGCCTCGATTTTTATAAAGCTTGAATCCGTAAATCTGATATAAGAGCCTTCTTTAACAAATCCCTTATTCTGTACCAGGTTTTTCCCTGGAATAATAGCCTCCATATCGTGTAGAGCCTGTTTCCAACCCCAGCGCAAATCCCAGGTGCATCGGTCATCCAGACGTTCAAAAAAGGGAGTAAGTAGGCTGTTTGGGTTCTGCAGTTTATCAATTACTCCGTTGTCTTTTTTTCCATAAGGAAGGGGGGAGTTACGTAAAGTTTGCCATTTTTCCGCCCATGTGGCCCAGCCCCAGTAAAAAAAAGCAAAAGGGACTATGTATGCTTTGTTTTCTCTATTGCTCGCCCCAAGGTTGCAGCCAATGATGCTTCCTATTTCCTCAGCGTTTTCATAACGCGCCAACATTCTATTGCAAAAATCAAAAAAAGATGAGGAGGGTACGGTATCGTCTTCCAGTACGATGGCGCTTTCCTCAATGCTAAAGACATGATCGAGCCCGTTATGTATAGAGTCATTGATGAGAAGATGCTGATCTTGGAAAAGGTAGATAATCTCGCCTGGTAATTGCCATTGACTGATGCTGTGTCTAATTGCCTCGACGGTAAGTCTTTCCTCTTCAGATGAATATAGATTACTAACTACATATAACCTAGGGGGAGAGTAAGATTTTATTGCCTGGAAAATTTCCTCCAGGAATTGTCGTTTTCTGTAAGTAAAGAGTACAACTGGGGCGTTATTGATCGTAGTCATTGGTATCTCTATGGTAAATGCCGTGTTCTTGATACCAATTAATAGTCTCAACTAGAGCCTGATGTAGAGGGGTCTTTGGCTCCCAGCCGAGAACCTTGGCGATTTTTCTGCAATCAAGTGACTGATATGTGATTTCACCAAAATTCTGGTTCTTAATAATTACTCGCGCTCGGCTTTCAGGAATGGCAGATTGAATGAATTTCACCATGTCGAGTACAGAGATGGCGGTTGGGTTACCTATGTTGAAAGCCTGCCCATGCACCCTGTTTTGTGGTGCAGTCAGCAGTTGTAGGTAAGCATCTGCAACATCAGTTGCATAAATGTAGCAGCGTTGGAGCAGGCCAGAGCTGCGGATAATGATGTCTTGGTTTTTTAGGCATGAGGCAATGGTTCCGGGTATGATGCGGCTGAAGTTTAAGTCATAGGCTCCGAAGGTGTTGCCACAGCGGGTAATGGTGACGGGAAGAGCATGCGTATGGAAGTAGCTTAGGGCGAGTTGCTCAGTAGCTTGTTTGCTGAGATCGTAGGGGTATTGTGCTTTGAGCTCAAAATCCTCTTGGTAGGGCTGCTTTTGGTGTTGGCCATAGGCTTTATCAGAGGAGGCTACAATTATAGAACGCAATTTCCCGTACCGCCGAGCGGCCTCGAGCAGTAGCCAGGTGCCACGAATATTGATGTCAAAAGTGGATTCTGTATCAGATAGAGCATTGCCGACGATGGGTTGGGCGGCCAAGTGAACCAAGTCTGTGGGCTTATGACGGGTAAACACTTCTTCCAGTAATCCAGTATCGCGGATATCACCTTCAATTTGAATCTCGCCATGCGCTTGAAATGGGTGGTTTCTGGCGAGGCTGATGACGTCAGCCCCTTCAGCAAGCAGCCGTTTACTGAGGTGCGTACCTATCAGGCCTGACCCGCCGGTGATGAGAATTTTTCGGCTTTTCATTTGCATGGAAGAAAATCAATCATAAGGTTTATTCGACGATTCTGAGCATGGTTTTTGACGCTGTGTCTATAACTGTAGTCAAACATTATCTCGTCTCCTGCATTACGTAACTCTTTCTTATGACCGTTACATTGCATCTCGCAGCAACCGTTAATTAGGTCCTCCAGTAAGAGATGGTAGACATAATGCTGCCTGGTGTGCGTGTGCTCTTTCAGAGTTGCATTAGGCCCAAGGACTGATATTGCAGCAAAAAAAACCCCGGGAACTTTATCAAGTAGAGACGTTGTTAAAGGTAAAAGATTCATCGCTTCTATTTCGGTTATAGTTTCCCCTTTTTTATAGATTACTAAGGCCGTATGATCCCCTTGGCGAACATTGTAGCCGGCTTGATCTTCGCGTAGTCCGTTCTCGAAGACCCAATTTTTTAGATGTGTATCAATTCCCATTCCGGCATTCACGATTTCTTGTATGTACTGGCTTTCTTTGTATGCGCGCCTGAATTCGCAAGCAATTTTTTTATGCTGGCGTCTTATGGTTTGAAGAAAAGTGAATTGCGATGTAGGTATAAACATTTCGTCTTGGCGTCAGGATGGGAAAAAAAGTCTCAGGGCATATCGAGTTGAACTTGTGCCTGCATTCATTCTTTCAAGTACTCTTGTGGCCGCTCGATTGTTCAGCGATACACAGGTTTGAGCGCTCTTAAATTGGGATAATGAGCGTTCTGCCAAGCTGTAAATGATTGGATAGTAACACCCTGTTGCCTTTCGGGATGAAAGGTATATCCCGTTGCCCATTATTTGAGCGCCTATGCCCGCGTAGCTCAGATCATGTCGTTCAATCGCACCGCAGGCTTGTACACGGCAACCTTTTTCCATGACCAAGGCGATTCTTCCTCGTTCGGTATTGTTAAGGATTTTTTCAAGCCATATCTCGTAAAGCCTAGTGGTTTTGGCTTCTGGTAGCGAAATATCGCGGGAGAAGCGACTCTCGAAATATACCCCGGCCATTAGTGCCAAGCACTGCGATCTGTCGTCTTCTCTATACTCGCGAACCAATGACAAGAATTTAGGTGGCTTGATGCCTTTGAGGGATCTCCAGCGGTACTCGCGTTTGATATCCAGAATCTCCGCTCCTAGGCCGAGCAAGGCATTCAGGCATAAGTAGTCGTCGATATCCACCTCGCATGAGGTGTGCAGTATGGAGGTTTCCTGCCTCATCTTATTGATGGTGTCGCGGAGTAAATTGCTCAGGGCCGATGGGGGGCACGTCGGGGCTGCAGCCAAGCTCATTCTCGCCATGGGTAGGCCAAAGTGTTGGGTATCCCAGTCTAGAGGTTTGATAGCGCAAGCGGCGATAACGCCATTTTGGTCATTGATCGTGGAGCAAACACCATCAGCTTTGACAGTCGACATCAATTCATATCGGAACAGACGTTGGTGGTCTTCTTGGCAAAGCTGTGGATGGCCACGATAGCGGGTGTAAATGGCTAGGGGGGTTAGATCAAGCGCCTGAATCTGGTTTGCCTGATGGAACTCTGTGGTTCTAGTTGGCCGCAACGAGGCTTTCATGTTTCTTATCCTGATGCTCTTGGTGGCTCTCGATCATGGTCATATGCAGTGGTTATCATTATTAGATTTTTGATAACCCATTGTTATGTTTTGAGTGCGTATATGTCCGCTACACCTTTTGGGCTAGTCTATCCTGTTTGAATCGCGATGGCAGCAGGAGGGATCATGGATACTTCGAGGATCTTGGTAGTCTTTGCGGCAATGGAATTTCTCTAGGACGTCGGTAGTCAGAATGAAGTCTCTGCTTGTTACAGGGGGCTGTGGTTTCATCGGCAGCGCCTTTATCCGCTGGGCCTTGGCCAATACCAAGGCTACTATCGTCAATCTCGATGCTCTCACCTATGCCGCTCAGCCTCAAGCACTGGCTTGCGTGGAAGGCGATGGGGGTTATTACTTTGTCAAAGGTGACATAAACAATGCTGATTTGGTGTCGAAATTGCTGGAGGAACACCAGCCTTGTGCATTGATCAACTTTGCAGCGGAATCCCATGTGGACCGTTCCATCACAGCCCCTATGGAGTTCTCGCGCACTAATATCCAGGGCACCCTGACCTTGCTCGAAGCTTGCCGCAGCTGGCTTCAAGTGCGAGCTGGTTCGCGCCCGTTTCGTTTTCTGCAAGTATCCACTGATGAGGTGTACGGTGACTTAGGGCCTAAAGGGGCGGCAGCACAGGAAGGTGATCCCTGGCATCCCGGCTCACCCTATGCGGCGAGTAAGGCTGCAGCGGATCATCTAGTGGACGCCTGGGTGCACACCTATGGCTTTCCTGCCCTGATTTCCCATGCCAGCAATAATTATGGCCCTTGGCAGTATCCAGAGAAGCTGATCCCGCGGGTGATACAGTGCGCATTGGCAGGCGATACAATCCCGCTGTATGGAAGCGGGGAACAGGTGCGTGACTGGTTACATGTTGACGATCACGTTAAGGCATTATGGTGTTTGCTGGAGCAGGGTAAGCTGGGAGAGCACTACAATATTGGTGCAGACTGTCAGCTGACGAACCTATGTCTGGTGAATGCCATTTGTGCACATCTCGATGGCTTGAGGCCGGCTTCAGCTCCGGCTGGAGGCCATGCATCACTGATTCGTCATGTGGCAGACCGCGCCGGCCATGACTGGCGTTATGCCTTGAATAGCAGCAAGATGCAGGCTTTGGGCTGGCGCCCGCAGGTGTCGTTTGAGCAAGGGCTGCGTGATACGGTGGCATTTTATTTACCATGACAATGCAATTTAGGGAAAACCGCAAAGGGATCCTTCTGGCTGGAGGGGCAGGGTCCCGACTCCACCCTGCAACCCTTGGTGTATCCAAACATTTGCTGCCTGTCTATGACAAGCCGATGGCTTATTACCCTATGTCGGCATTGATGCTGGCTGGGATCAGGGATGTGTTGATTGTTACTACCCCGGAGGATTCCGGCAACTATCAACGACTATTCGGTGATGGCAGTCACTTGGGGATGCGCTTCGAGTACGCGCAGCAGGCTAAACCCGGTGGGATTGCGGAGGTTTTTGAGATTGCTGCTGAATTCATTGGCGATTCCCCTGTGTGTCTCGTTCTAGGTGACAATATTTTCTATGGGCAGGGCTTCACTCCGCAGTTACAGGCGGTTGCTGCTCGGCAGCGGGGGGCGACACTGTTCGCTTACCCGGTGAAAGAGCCTGAGCGATTTGGTGTTGTTTCACTGGGAGCGGCAGGCCAGGTCTTACGATTGGAGGAAAAACCGGCGGAGGCTTTCTCTAATCTGGCAGTGACTGGGCTTTATTTTTTCGATAACGATGTTTTGGATCTTGCCAAAGAAGTCCGGCCGTCCTCGCGTGGCGAGAAAGAGATTGTGGATGTGCTCAAGGCTTATCAGGCACAAGGAACTCTCCAGGCGGAAGTGCTGGGGCGGGGTTTTGTCTGGCTGGATGCGGGGACTCCTGAGTCTTTACTGGAAGCCGGGACGCTGGTTCAGGCCATCGAGCAACGTCAAGGGCTCAAGATCGCATGTCTCGAAGAAATCGCATGGTGTTCCGGTTGGATTACCTCTGAGAAGCTCGAAAAGCTTATCTGGCAACTCGGTAAGACGGAATACAGTGGATACCTTATAAGCCTGCTGCAGACAAAGTGACGAATATCGTTATGTATGTTCCTTTTAATCGCCCTTTAGTGCTTGGCTGTGAAAGCGATGCTATTGCTCAGGCGCTAGCTTACGGGGAGCTTGCAGGAGGCGGTAGGTATACCAAACGCTGTGAGGCTTGGTTGTCCCGCCATGCCAATACCAGTTCAAGCCTACTCACCCCATCGTGCACCCATGCGCTGGAGATGGCTGCTCTACTTGTTGATATCCAGCCAGGGGATGAGGTTATCATGCCGTCCTGGACTTTTGTCAGCACTGCTAATGCCTTCGTGTTACGGGGAGCTACCCCCGTTTTTGTCGATGTTCGCCTGGACACCTGTAACCTTGATGAGCGCCTCATAGAGCAGGCAATAACCCCAAAAACCAAGGGGATTGTGCCTGTTCACTATGCGGGCGTGAGCTGTGAGATGGATGCAATCATGGCTATTGCTGAGCGCTATGGTCTGTGGGTAATTGAAGACGCGGCTCAAGCGATGATGGCAACCTATAAAGAAAGGCCATTGGGCGGGATCGGGCATCTAGGCGCGTACAGCTTTCACGCGACCAAGAATTACACCAGTGGAGGGGAGGGGGGGGCTTTGCTGATTAGTCGTGCTGAGCTCACTGATCGAGCAAGCATAATCCGGGAGAAAGGCACAAACCGAGAGGCGTTTTCTCGTGGGGCAGTGGATCGTTATTGCTGGTTAGATATAGGCAGTAGCTATTTGCCGAGTGAAGTTCAGTCTGCTGCTTTGTCTGCCCAGTTAAGTCAGGCTGAGAAGGTCAACAGGCGCCGAGTAATGCTCTGGGAGCGCTATTTTCAAGAGTTAGAAGGTGTGTGCTTTAGTCATGGAATCTATCTTCCTGCCGTTCCAGAAGGCTGTCAGCACAATGGGCACCTATTTTATCTACGGTGTGATAACAAAGCTCTCCGGGATAAGCTCCTAAGCCAACTTTTAGGCCTTGGCATCATGGCTCAGACTCACTATGAACCATTACACCTTTCTCCGGGAGGACGGAAATTTGGTAGGGTGAGTGGTGATCATAAGCATACGATAAAGGTCAGTAATGGGTTGCTCAGGCTGCCTATCCACTATGCGTTAGACGAAGCGGAGCAAGCGTACGTGATAGAGAGCCTGATCGAATTGATCAAGCGTTTTTAATCGTGTGTGATTTCGTTATAGACGCGGCTGCTCATCATCTTGTCCCGATCGACCGCTTTTTGATTGAAAGGGTCAACCTTCCACAATACTGACTGAACAAAGGTTCTATGCTCGTAGAGGGCAATGAGTGCACCCAGTGATTCTGGGTCGATATTGTCGAGCGCTATGATGGTTGAAGGCGTCCCAGGTATGCGGCGGCTCGATTGTTCCCGCGTATCCTCGAACGCAAACTGCTTGGCAGTGGCGTAACAGAGTTTGTTGCAGGTCTCATGTCGGCTGTTTATTTGCCTTTGAAACTTTTCGGATGGAAGAGTTGGGGGGGCTTTACTGAGTATGAACTCACAGCAGCAGGAGTCACTGCCATTGTGGATGTACTCATGCAGACTATGTCGGGCATCCAGTCCGGATTCTCCCAGCACCATGCCGGCGGTCCTCAGCTTTTCTGATTCTGCAGATGAGGATTTTCCGCAACTTTCAAGCTCCAGCTGGCTTGCAAAGCGTGGCAGGAGATTCAGGCGGCTGTCATAGGGGAGAAGAATTCGGTTCTGAATACTCAGGAAGTTGCGGTTCCAGACATCAACTAGTGCCATCAGAACGGGGATGTTTTCTTCTAGCCGTGCGGTTCTGAAATGATGATCTACAGTCTCGGCCCCTTTCAGCATTTTTCTGTAGAAGTTGGCCCCTTTTGTTAGCAATACAGGAAATGAAAACGCAGAGCAGCTGGAAAACCTTCCTCCGACCCAGTCCCAGACGCGTAACTGGTTTTTTTGCGGAATTCCTGCCTCGGTCATGCTGTCTGGGGAGGATGATATGCCGATAAAGTGTTTGCTCAGATCTGAGCCTTGCCCGAGCCGCTCGATCAGCCAGTCACGAGCAAGTTGAAAGTTGGCATGCGTGTCCACTGTGGCGAAAGATTTTGAGGCAAAAATAAACAGTGTTTGCTCAGGAGGGAGCTCACTGAAAAGTCGATAGAGCTGCATTCCATCGAGTGTTGACGCGAAATCGACCTTAATGGAGTCGCTCTCCCGCCATAAGGCGTGATGAGTAAATTGTGCGACTGTTGACGGCCCGCCACTGGCCAAATACACAATGTTGGTTATTGATAGGCCTGTTGACCCTCTCCATTGGCCTGTATTGATCTCACTGGCCAATTTCGACATCCGGGAAATTTCGAGGCGTATTTCGTCAATCTCGTTTTGAAACTGCTGGGCATCGTTGTGTTGCCGCAGTAGCCAGTGCCCTCCTGGCTTTGATGCTGAAATGGAGTCTCGACTAAACAGCTTATGAATCTCGGCACCCACCGCCTCTAGTTCTGCCAGCCGGGCTAGTAACCCCAGGGTTTGAGAGTTCAGCCTCTGCAAGCTCATATCTAATTGTAATGGTCCGAGCTTCCAGCAAAGTGCACTCTCGCGTTGAGAATCCGCACTATGCAGCTGCAAAAGGCTCAGGCTGCCCATCTCTTTTGCATGCTTGGCAAGAGCGCTGTAAAGGGCGTCCTTATCGGACTTTTTGTGTAATGGCTTATGCTTCACTGTAGTGTCTGTAGCAAGGACGAAGGAAGTTAGTCTACCGTTGCGGGGGGGGATTTGCCTATAAGGTCTCCGATTCCCCTGTTGTTGGGGGCCTAATTAATAGGCAGAGTGGGCAAGGGAGCGGAAGCTAGCCATAGTTCTTGTTGTCTCTGGGCTTCATGCCCACGCGCCGGGGGGCATGAAGCAGGGGCGGCAAGGTGGGTTCGAGCAAGGCTGCATGAAGGCTATTCCCCGGTCTGGATTCGCTGTGGGAGTTCGCTTGCAAGCAAGCTCCTACAATACAGGCTACTGCAGCCGCCGCTTCAACCCCTTCATCGCCAACACCCGCGTACTGATCTCCTCAATCGACAACTCTGTCGCGTCCAGATACGGAATGTTGTGCTTGTTGTACATGGCTTCCAGGGCCCGTAATTCCATGTCGCATTGGCGCGGGGATGCGTACTTGCTGCCTGCTTTGCGTTCGCTGCGGATGGCGCTGAGGCGGTCGGCGTCGATGGTGAGGCCGAAGAGCTTGTGTTTGTGCTCCATCAGGGCCTTGGGCAGGCGCAGGTCGTCGAAGTCGTCTTCGGTGAGCGGGTAGTTGGCGGTGAATAGCCCGAACTGCAATGCCAGGTAGAGGCAGGTGGGGGTCTTGCCGGAGCGGGAGACGCCAATGAGGATAATATCGGCCTGGTCGTAGTGCCGGGTGCGGGCGCCATCATCGTTATCCAGCGCAAAATGCACAGCGTTAATACGGATTCGATAGGATTCGGCGTCGCGGATGGCGTGGCTCTGGTTGATTTTGTGATTGGAGCGTACCCCAAGCTCGTCTTCCAGCGGACGAAGAAAAGCGCCGAACAGGTCGAGAATCAGGGCGTCACAGCTATGCAGGATGGCGCGATGGTCGGTGTTGACCAGTGTCGAGAAGACTACCGGCTTGGCGCCATCCTCCTCTGCGGCCTTGTTAATGCGGGCCACGGCTTCGCGAGTCTGCTCATCGGATTGCACGAAGGGCAGGGTGATCTGCACAAATTCGATATCCCCGAACTGGCTCAGCATGCTGTGGCCAAGGGTTTCCGCGGTAATACCGGTGCCATCAGAAAGGTAGAAAGCGCTTCGTTTCATTGGGTCTGCCCGTTTTCTTTGCGGTAGGAGCGGGGCTTGAGCCGCGAACAGTCTTGGCGGGGTGGGCTCCAACCATTCGCGGCTCAAGCCCCGCTCCTACGGGTAAGTCATTGTTTTGAATGGAGCCAGTCTAGACGCTGTATCGCTGTGCGACCAGTGCTATCTGCAGGGATTGGCCGATCTGTCAGAGGGGTTGTAGCGTCATGCGTTGTCCGCACAGGACGCAGACATTACACTGCGCTCGACAAATCTTGATTGGCAGAAATACCTCTTTTATTTCAGTGAGATAGCGCTTTCTTGTGGTGCGCGACTTGGGGGGAGGCGGGGTGTTGACGAAAGTGATACCCAAATACCGTCCAAATCTGAAAGAGGGGGCAGGCAAACTGTTTCGGTTTTGAGTAGAATGTCGGCTCGATTTGATCCGGCACCTTGTGCAGCGAACTTGTTATGGCGCTATTTATAGCGTTTTCGGCACAAGGTGTGCCGACCTGCTTTGGCCAACAAACCAACCGGTAATACGTAAAAGGAGATGACCTTGGCGGAATATGTAGTCTGGTTTCAGGACCTGGGTAAAGATGACGTTGAGCACGTAGGCGGCAAGAACGCATCCCTGGGCGAAATGATCAGCAATCTGTCGGCAGCGGGTGTCTCCGTTCCCGGTGGCTTTGCTACTACCGCTGAAGCCTTCCGTGAATTCCTTGAGCACAACAACCTGACCCAGAAGATCAACGAAGCGCTGTCTGCGCTGGACGTTGAAGATGTAGTCGCGCTGGCCAAGACCGGCGAAGAGATCCGTCGATGGGTGGTTGATGCTCCGTTCCAGCCTGCGCTGGACAAGGCGATCCGTGATGCGTATGCCCAGATTGGCGAAGGCAACGCAGACCTGCCGGTGGCGGTGCGTTCTTCAGCGACGGCAGAAGATCTGCCCGATGCGTCTTTCGCTGGCCAGCAGGAAACCTTCCTGAATATTCGTGGCGTGGACAGCGTCATGATCGCGGTCAAAGAAGTGTTCGCTTCCCTGTTTAACGACCGCGCCATCAGTTACCGCGTCCACCAGGGCTTTGACCACAAGCTGGTCGCCCTGTCTGCCGGTGTGCAGCGCATGGTGCGCTCCGAGACGGGCGCTGCGGGCGTGATGTTCTCCATGGATACCGAATCCGGCTTCAAGGACGTGGTATTCATCACTGCTTCCTACGGTTTGGGCGAGATGGTCGTGCAGGGTGCGGTTAACCCGGATGAGTTCTACGTCCACAAGAAAACCCTGCTGAACAAGAAACCTGCTGTACTGCGCCGCAATCTGGGCAGCAAGATGCAGAAAATGATCTACGGCGCTGAAGGTAGCGCGGGCAAGTCCGTTGAAATCGTGGACGTGGACAAAGATGAACGCATCCGCTATTGCCTGACTGACGCACAGGTCGAGAATCTGTCCCGCCAGGCGATTGAAATTGAAAAGCACTACGGCATGCCCATGGATATCGAATGGGCGCTGGATGGCGACGATGGCAAGCTGTACATCGTTCAGGCCCGTCCGGAAACCGTGAAAAGCCGTTCCGACGTGAACGTGATGGAGCGCTACCTGCTCAAGCAAACCGGCAAAGTACTGGTGGAAGGGCGTTCCATCGGCCAGCGGATTGGCGCCGGTAAAGTACGCATTGTGACCAGCATCAAGGAAATGGATAAGGTCCAGCCCGGTGATGTACTGGTGACGGACATGACCGACCCGGATTGGGAGCCGGTGATGAAGCGTGCCGCGGCCATTATTACCAACCGTGGCGGTCGTACCTGTCACGCGGCCATTATTGCCCGTGAACTGGGTGTGCCGGCCATCGTGGGTTGTGGCGATGCTACTGAACTCCTGAAGGATGGTCAGGAAGTCACGGCCTCTTGCGCAGAAGGCGATACCGGCAAGATCTACGAAGGCCAGCTGGAGTTTGATATTCAGCGCAACTCTATCGAGTCCATGCCCAAGCTGCCGTTCAAGATCATGATGAACGTGGGCAACCCGGACCGGGCTTTTGATTTCGCCGGCCTGCCGAATCAGGGCGTGGGCCTGGCCCGCCTGGAGTTCATCATCAACCGCATGATCGGTGTGCATCCCAAGGCACTGCTGAACTACGATTCCATGCCCCAGGACGTCAAGCAAAACGTAGACAAACGGACAGCCGGTTATGGTGATCCGGTGGATTTCTACGTGGAGAAGCTGGTCGAAGGCGTTTCTACGCTGGCGGCAGCGTTCCACCCGGAAAAAGTGATTGTGCGTTTGTCGGATTTCAAGTCCAACGAATACGCCAACCTGATCGGCGGCAAGCTGTATGAGCCTGGGGAAGAGAACCCGATGCTGGGCTTCCGTGGTGCGAGCCGTTACATCAGCGAAAACTTCCGCGACTGTTTCGAGCTCGAATGCCGCGCCATGAAGAAAGTCCGTGACGAAATGGGCTTTACCAACGTGGAGCTGATGGTGCCGTTCGTGCGCACCGTGGGCGAAGCGGAGCAGGTGATTGATCTGCTTGGCAAGAACGGCCTCAAGCGTGGCGAAAATGGCCTGCGTGTGATCATGATGTGCGAGCTGCCGACCAACGCCTTGCTGGCGGATGAGTTCCTGCAGCACTTCGATGGCTTCTCCATCGGCTCCAACGACCTGACTCAGCTGACGCTGGGCCTGGATCGCGATTCCGGCATCGTCAGCCACCTGTTTGATGAGCGTGACCCGGCGGTGAAAAAGCTGCTGAAGATGGCCATCGATGCCTGTAATGAACAGGGCAAGTACATCGGGATCTGTGGGCAGGGCCCGTCGGATCACCCGGACCTGGCCAAGTGGCTGATGGAGCAGGGCATCTCTTCCGTTTCCCTTAACCCGGATTCGGTGCTGGATACCTGGTTCTATCTGGCGGAGAAGCACGGCAACTAATGTCTGCTTGACCGATCCGCTGCTTCGCAGCACAGTAAAAAGCCCGCTTCTGCGGGCTTTTTACGTTACGGAAACCGGTGAGGGCACATGTTTCATCGACTTATCCGCATCATGGATCTTTACGACGGTCTGCGGCTGCCTGTTACGGTGGGGCGCAAGGAGTTGCTGCTGATCCATGAAGACGGTCGCACCTGGCTGATGCAGCGCCGCTGCCCCCACGCGGACTTTCCGCTCGACCGCTGTACCGTGATGAATGAGCAATTGCGTTGCCCGGGGCATGGGCTGACGTTTTCGCTGCGCAGCGGTAAATGCCAGACATCAAGCTATCAGCTCGAGCAGTTTCGAATTGATTATGATGGGCAGTGGCTGGGTGTGGAAATTTGATGAACGTTGGGTTTGTTGTCTGATTACGCCTTTCAGGTTAATCAGACCTACCCGATAACCTGGGAGCGCCGAGTCTTGTAGGTTGCATTAGCCTGAAAGGCGTAATCCAACACTGGTGTTGACGGGCCTGAGTGAAGGGGGCAGGAGGGCTTACCGTGACGCAAACACCGTTTCTTCCTCTCCAAGTTCGGCCACGAACTGGTGTGCATAACGCTGGCGCAGTTGCTTCACTTTCTTCACGTAAGCCTGGGTCTCCTTGAAAGGCGGAATGCCGCCATAGCGGCGAACATTGCCTTCACCGGCATTGTAGGCGGCCAGGATATGGTCGAGATCGGAGAATTTGTTTTTCAGGTAGGCGATGAACTGGGTGCCGCCGGTAATATTAGCGCGGGGGTCAAAGGGGTTGCTGACTTTCAGGTAGGCCGCAGTTTCGGGCATCAGCTGCATAAGCCCCTGGGCGCCAACCCGGGAAATAGCGTTGTGGTTGAACAGGGACTCGGCGTGGATAACGGCTTTGACTAGCGCCGGGTCCACACGGAAGCGGGTCGCCGCCTGGGTAATGATGGTGTCGTACTGGTCACGCTGGGCGTTGGAAAGGGCGCGCGGGGTGTAGCTCCAGCCCTTGCGAACGGAGAGCAGGGTATATTGTTGCCCCACCTGTTCCTGAGCCTGGTCGGTGAACAGGATGGTGCCATCCGCAGAGCGGTATTTGTAGATATTGTCTGCCTGTGCCGTCGCACTGAAGCCCAGCATGCAGCCAGCTGCAAAGACCCCGGACAGCCAGGATTTAGTCAATAAAACCCGCATTGAACCCCGTACCCCTTTTCTGGTGCCTCAAGGCGCTTGTTGGGCACCCCGAACACCGTTAGTTTGTTGTTCTTCCGTCGATCTGGCTTATTGCCAAGCGTTACCCCCATGATAACGCCATTCTTTTTTCTTTCTGGCCAGCACCAGACGAATTGACCACACTGGCCGCCAAGCGTAACAAAATCGACGGACGAACATCATACTATTGCGCCGGGGGTGGCCCAAGTGCGCTGGCGCACATTTCCGCTTTAAGCCACCCGATGGTGAATACTGCAAGCGAGGAGAGCGAATGTTTCCCGAGTATCTGGAGCCCTGGTTGAACAGCACCATTGCCTGGCTGGAGCTGGGTTTTCTGCTGCTGGTATTGCTGCTAACGCTGGTCGCTGTCGGGTTATGGCTACAGGACCGTTTTTTTCAGAAGCGTCACGCTATTCGCCGTAATTACCCGCTAATCGGCCGGTTTCGCTACTTTTTCGAGACTCTTGGTGAGTTTTTCCGCCAGTATTTCTTTGCCATGGACCGCGAAGAGCTGCCCTTCAATCGGGCACAGCGTGCCTGGGTTTACCGTGCGGCAAAGGATCTCAGCAATACCATGGCGTTTGGCTCTACAAAGCAGATTGGCGCCGGGCGCGTCATTTTCATGAATTGTCCGTACCCGACGCTGGAAAAAGACGCAGCCAAGACCTTGCCGCTGATGATTGGCCCATACTGTGAGCAGCCCTATGCGGCCCACAGTTTCTTCAATGTGTCGGGCATGAGCTTTGGTGCATTGTCCCGTCCAGCGGTGCAGGCGATGTCCCAGGGCGCGGCCATTGCCAATTGCTGGATGAACACCGGTGAAGGGGGATTGTCTCCCTACCACCTGGAAGGGGGCTGTGATGTGGTCTTTCAGGTGGGCACCGCCCGTTACGGTGTGCGCGATGCGGAAGGCAACCTGAACGACGAGCGACTGGCGGCAATCGCGGCGCGGCCACAAGTGAAAATGATCGAAATCAAACTCAGCCAGGGCGCCAAACCTGGCAAGGGCGGTATTCTGCCCGCCGCCAAAGTGACTCAGGAAATTGCTGACATTCGCGGCATTCCGGCGGGCCAGGCATCTATTAGCCCCAACGGCCAGCCGGATGTACATAGTGCGGATGATTTGCTGGACCTGATCGCCCATGTACGTGAGGTGAGCGGCAAGCCCACTGGTATCAAGTGTGTGCTCGGTGCCTGGGCGTGGGTGGAGGACCTGTTTCTGGCCATTCATGCGCGCGGCCTGGAATCAGCGCCGGACTTCATCACTATCGATAGCGGTGATGGCGGCACCGGAGCGGCGCCCATGTCACTGATGGATGATGTGGGCTTGTATCTGGTGGAATCCCTGCCTTTGCTGGTGGATCTGCGTGATGGCTACGGCCTCACAGACCGTATCCGCATTATTGCGTCAGGCAAGCTGATCACCCCGAGCATGGTGGCTTGGGCAATAGCAGTGGGGGCGGATTTCTGCGTGTCGGCCCGGGGCTATATGTTCGCCCTGGGGTGTATTCAGGCGCTGCAGTGCAACCGCAATACCTGCCCCACCGGCGTCACCACGCATAATCCGCGATTGCAGCGGGGGCTGGTGCCGGCGGAAAAATCCCGGCGCGTGGCGCACTTCCACAACAACCTGGTGAAGGAAGTGGAAACCATTGCCCATTCCTGCGGTGTGGCCGAACCACGCCAATTGCGACGCTACCATGCACGCATGCTGAGCAGTAATGGTGAGTCTGTCCCGCTTGACCGGTTGTGGCCGCAGGTAGAGCCCGGCATCTATCTGCGTGAAGGGCGGCCCAGTGAGAAACAGCCTTTTGTGCGCTGGCAGGGCATTGGAACTGGCCCGTAATGGCGGGCACCTATAAGCGCTATCGAATGGCTGCGTTTGTGCTAATCGCTGCAGCCTTCACAATGAACAAAACACAGAGGAGTTTTCAGTGACCACGGAATTTGATCTTGTTGTAATTGGTGCCGGTTCTGGCGGCGTGCGCGCCGCGCGCATGGCTGCTTCCCATGGCGCCAGCGTTGCGATTATCGAAGAACGCTTTTTCGGTGGCACTTGTGTGAATGTGGGCTGCGTGCCCAAGAAGCTGTTTTCGTACGGCAGCCATTTCCCCCAGGAATTCGCGCTGGCTGAAGATTATGGCTACACCGTGACAGGCTGGGAGTTTGACTGGCCCACATTGCGTGATAACAAAAGCCGCGAAATCAGCCGGTTGAACGGTATTTACCAGCGGATTCTGAATCAGGCCGGGGTGACGATTTTTGAAGGTCACGGGCAGGTATTGGGTGGTGGCAAGGTCTCCGTCGGTGAAACCGTGTTGACCGCCCGGCATATTCTGGTGGCAGTGGGTGGCAAGCCCTTCGTGCCAGACCTGCCAGGCCGTGAACATGTACGCATCTCCGACGACCTGTTCTATCTGGACACACTGCCCAGGCGTGTTGCCGTGGTGGGTGGTGGTTACATTGCCACGGAGTTTGCGGGCATCCTGCACGGCCTGGGCTGTGAGGTGACGCAGGTCTACCGTGGTGATCTGTTTCTGCGCGGGTTCGACCAGGACATTCGTGAGTTTATCGCCGAGCAGATGACGGAGCAGGGCGTAACACTGAAATTCAATGCGGACGTTGCCAGTATTGAGGCGATCAACGGCGAAAAACACGTTACCTATCAAGGAGGCGAGCAGGCGGTATTTGATGAAGTGTTCTACGCCACCGGGCGCATCCCCAAGCTGGATGGTTTGTTTGCTGAGGGTGCTGCGCCGGCCATGACAGAAGGCGGTGCTATCAAGGTGGATGACGGCTTTGCGACCAGTGTTGAGGGGCTTTATGCGCTTGGCGATGTGATTGATCGGGTGCAATTAACCCCGGTGGCACTGGCGGAGGGCATGTGGCTGGCGGCGAAACTCTATGGGGAGCACAAGCCTGAAGCCGCCATGGATTATCACAACATTGCCACTGCCGTATTCAGCCACCCCAATATTGGCACGGTGGGCCTGACGGAAGAACAGGCGTTGGCCCGCGTGCCGGCGGTGCGGGTATATAAAAGTGCGTTCCGGCCCATGCGTTATACCCTGGGGGACAAGCAGGAGCGTTCACTGATCAAGCTGATTGTGGACGATGCCACCGACAAGGTGCTTGGTCTGCATATGGCCGGTGAAGACTCAGCCGAGATTACGCAGGGTTTTGCGGTGGCTATCAAGATGGGCGCCACCAAGGCGGATTTTGATGGCACCGTGGGGATTCATCCAACCGCGGCGGAAGAACTGGTAACCCTGCGCCAGGGGGTGCGAGTCACCGCCTAACCGGCGGAGCCCCGTTCCTGTAAAACTGGGCTTCTGTAGGAGGTTGCTTGCAGGCGAACCGGGTGGCGGGTTAACCGTTGGGGTTTGCTTGCAAGCAAGCTCCTACAAGACCTTCGGGTGCAGGTGCCCGTCCTGCAGAAGCGCTACAGCTTTTCCAGGGTAACCGGCAAACCATCGGCGGGCACCGGCAGGCTGCTGGTGTCCACCGGCATTTCGTAGTCCTCCGGCACCGACCATCGATAGTTGAGCAAAACCTGGTGTAGAACCGCTTTCACTTGCAGGTCGGCAAAGTGCAGGCCGATGCACTTGTGGGCACCACCGCCAAAAGGCATCCAGGCATA
>NZ_LWEZ01001136.1:0-1033 GCF_001634945.1 Alcanivorax sp. HI0044 | reverse complement strand
GGATCCTGTTGCCCGGCGGCGTATTGGAAGGTACCCACACGGATATGGGAAGTGGCCACTCGGGTGAGAATGGCGCCGGGAAGCAGTCTGTCCCGGTGCACCCTGTCGCCGGTTCGAGTGACGGCAAGGCTGCGAGTGGTGGGGATGTTCAGGGCGTGCAGCGCTTCACTGATGATGTATTCGCGCAACATGGGGCCAAGGGCCGCGCGCCCGTCGCCACCCCGGGAAAAGGGGGTGCGCCCGGCGCCTTTAAGCTGGATGTCGTAGCGTTGCCCGCTGTTACCAACATGCTCCCCCAGCAGGGTGGCGCGGCCGTCGCCGAGCATGGTCAGGTTGCCAAACTGGTGGCCCGCATACGCCTGGGCAATGGGCTCGCTGCCCTCCAGTAATGTATTGCCACTGAAAAATTCGGGGTGTGTCGACAGGGCCTCGTTATCGAGCCCCAGCTCTCTGGCCAGCGCATCGTTAAACAGGGCAAAGGCCGGTGAGCTGACCGGTTGCGGCGAGCAATCTGAAAACAGGGGCTCTGGCAGGCGGCGGTAGGTGTTGTCGAAACGAAAGCCGAACGGGCTGGGCATGCAATATCCTGAAGGGTAGCAGTGAATGTGGCTGCCCACAGGGTATCAGAGTCTGCGCGGCCGGGTGACCTTGCCGATGGCGGTGTTGTCCAGATAGTCCGCCCAGGCCTGCAGCATTTCCCGGCGTTTATCCTGGTAGGCTTGCCGGTCGGTGGGTTCCTCGCCGCTCTGGTTGAGCAGCTGTGACTGGATCTGCTCTGCCTGATAGCCCAGTTCGCCCAGTGCGGTGGCGGCCAGAGTGCGCAGGTTGTCGGTGGAAACCGGTGTACTGCGGGTGACTTTTCTCAATGCGGAAGACAGGGTGTTGGCACCCAGATGCTTTTTACGGTCGCGGGTGCCGGGAAAGATGTACTCCTGGCGTCCGGTGATGGGCTCGATTTCCCGCAGCAGTTCCACAGCCTGACGGGGCAGGGGAACGGTAATGGTTTTATTGCCATCCGGGCTATCGACGCTAC
>NZ_LWEZ01001135.1:0-7237 GCF_001634945.1 Alcanivorax sp. HI0044 | reverse complement strand
ACCACCTGCAAGGCAAGAATGGAGTCGCCGCCCAGGGCAAAGAAATTATCATCGCGGCTGACGGTTTCACGGCCCAGCAGTTGCTGCTAGATCGTCGCCAGCGTCTGTTCATTGTCCGTCTGTGGTGCGTCACCTTCGCTGACGGCTTGCCACTGCGGCGCCGGCAACGCCTTGCGATCGACTTTGCCTGCCGGGGTCAGCGGCAAGGCTTCCAACACGACCAACTGGCTGGGCACCATATAGTCGGGTAAAGATTGGGATAAGTCATCGAGGATAGCGGTAACGTTCAGCGATGGGGCCTCGCTGCGCTCGTTTCGCGGCTCAAGCGCCGCTCCTACAGAGGGGCGTGCGACGATGTAGGCTACCAAGCGATCCCCCGTCGGCGATGGCTGCGCCACCACGGCGGCCTCACGAATCTGTTCATGGCCCAGCAGTTGGCTTTCAATTTCGCCCAGCTCAATACGGAAGCCGCGGATCTTCACCTGCTGATCCACGCGGCCCAGGTATTCCATCACGCCATCGTCCCGGTACTTCACCAGGTCACCGGTGCGGTACATGCGCTCGCCGGGTTCGCCGAAGGGATCCGGCAGAAAGCGTTCGGCGGTCAAGTCCGGGCGCTGATGATAACCCCGGGCCAGGCCCACTTCGTTGCCGATATACAGTTCCCCGGCGACGCCGACCGGCACCCGATTAAGATCCTGATCCAGCACATACAATTTTCTCGGCCCCACGGCGGTGCCGATGGGCGCGTAGGCACTGGTCAGGGAGTCCCCTTCATAGGCGGCCCACAGCATCGGGGTGACCACGGTTTCGGTAGGACCGTAACCGTTGAGAATGCGCTGCGGTTTCAACACCTGCTGCATGCGTTCGAAGGTTTCCCGGGTAAAGGCTTCGCCCCCCAGGGTCCAGGAACGCACTTTCAGTGCGGTTTTTTCCTGTTCGATCCAGTCCAGCAGCGGGCCCATATAGCTGGGCGGAAAACAGGCCACGGTGACGCCTTCGTTTTTCAGCACCTCACAGCATTGTTCCGCGCTCCACAGTTGCTGGTCACGAATCACCACACGGGAACCAAAGGCCAGCGGCACCGTCCAGCGCTCTACGGCGCCATCAAAACTGATGGAGGCGAACTGCAGCTCCACATCATCCGGGGTCATGCCATAGCGTTCACCGATGGTTTGCACATGCATGGAGAGACCGGCATGGGTCAGCGACACGCCTTTGGGTTTGCCGGTGGAACCGGAGGTGTAGATCACATAGGCGAGCTGATCCGGGTGCGGTTCTTCGTTGGGAATGCCGAAAGCAAAACTGTCCAGTGAGAGTGTATCGACAGCAATAGGGCTAACGGTTGCAACACGGGGCAAGGTTTCAATCAAATCTGAAGACGTAAGCAGCAACTTGGCGCCGCTGTCTTCCAGCATGTAGTGCAAGCGTTCGGAGGGATAACCCGGGTCCAGCGGCAAAAAGGCGCCGCCCGCTTTCATCACGGCGATAAAAGCTTCCACCATGGTGACGCCGCGCTCGAAGGACACACCAATCACGCCATCCGGTTTTACACCCTGGGCGATCAGATAACGGGCCAATTGATTGGAACGTGCTTCCAATTCAGCAAACGACACGCGGGTATCCCCGTGCATCAGTGCAATGGCATCGCCCTGTCTCGCAGCCTGCTGTGAAAACAAAGAGACAAAACTATCCGCTTGCCACTGGCCGGCCCCCTGCCCCCAATGCTGCAGCTGCGGTAAATCGGCCTCTGACACAGCGATGGCACCCAGCGTTCGCTGACCCTCGCCGAATGCCGCCAGCACCTGGCTCATGGCCTGCTTCAGTCGCTCGGCAGTGTCTGAATGAAAACGGTCTGCCGCATAGGTCAGCGTCAGCAACAACGCACCGCCATCCCCCTCATGGACATCCAGTGCCAAATCAAACAACGCATGCGGCACACCCTGAGCAAGCGGTGCAATGGTGACGCCGTCGCTCAGATTTCTTGCTGTCGTATCGCGACGCTGATAGTTGAACAACACCTGGAAAAGGGGTGTTTCACCCGGCTCCCGGCGAGGCGACAGGGATGCCACCAGCTGATCAAACGGCAGCGCCTGGTGAGCCTGGGCGTCCAGCATGGTCTGGTGCAGCTGCGCCACCCACTGGCTTACCGTGAGCGCCGCCTGCGGCTGCCCGCGCACCACCAGGGTATTCACGAAGAATCCCACCAGCGCTTCTACTTCGCTGCGTTCGCGGTTAGCCACCGGGACACCCACCGGAATATCACGGCGACCACTCACCGACGCCAGCGCCCACTGCCAGGCCGCCAAAACCACCGTGAACAGGGTGGTGTCGTTTTTCCGCGCCAGCGTCTGCAACGGCCCCTGCAAGTGAGAAGGAACCGTCCATTGCACACTGGCCGCCGTACGCAAGGCGGTCTGTGCCGGGGCACGGTCATGGGCAATCAGTAACGGGGGCTGCGCCCTTTCCTGTTGCTCATGCCCCAGTTGTTGGCGCCAGTACGCCAGTTGTCTGTCACGTTCACCGGCATCCAGCCAGGCCTTTTGCCAAAGCGCGTAATCCGCATACTGAATGGCAAGCTCAGGCAGCGATGCATCACTGAGATACGCTTGCGCCAGATCCGCAAAGAACACATCCATGGACCAGCCATCGGACACCAGATGGTGCATGACCAGCTGCAAGCGCCAGCCTTGATCCGACAGTTGCAGCAACTGCACACGCAATGGCGAATCACTGCCCAGCACAAAGAGCCGGTGAGCATGTTCATCCGCCAGGGTTTGCCGGGCATTGCCATCCAGCATGCGAGCATCGCGCTGTTCAACGATCAGGGAATCAGTGCCAATCTGTTGCAGCCCTTCGCCGCCCTCTTCCACAAAACGGGTACGCAGGCTTTCATGTCGCTGGACCACCGCATCCAGAGCCCGCAGCAACCGCGACACATCCAGTGCCCCGTTCAGTTCAAAGGCGGCGATCAGGTGGTAGGCGGTGTTGTCTGGCTCCAGCTGATGAATGGTCCACAGGCGCTGCTGTGCTGGCGCCAGCGGGATACGATTCGGGCGGTCACCGGCGACAATCGGCAGACGCTCGAAGGGAATGCCCTTTTCCCCCAGCTTCTGTAGAAAAACCGCCTGTTTGGTTTCATCCAGCGCCATAAAGCGCTGCGCCAGTGCCGCCTTGTCCAGGCTCATAGGTCACTCCGGATCATAAATCTTCCAGGTCATCGAGCAGATCGGCCATGGCCGACAGGTCATCCTGCTCCTGCTGTTTGGCATCGCCGTTGTGTTCGTCCACCAGCGCGGCCAGTGCCTGCAAGGTGTCCGCCTCAAATAACGCGCGCAGAGGAACATCCACACTCCAGCGATCGCGCAGCGTGGCAACCACCCGTGTGGCTAACAGCGAGTGCCCACCAAGGGCAAAGAAATTGTCATCCAGCCCCACTGGCGATTGCCCCAACAACTCTTCCCACAACGATGCCAATTGCTGTTCGGTGTCGGTTTGTGGAGCACGGTATTCACGGGCCTGCCATTGCGGTTCCGGCAGGGCCTTGCGGTCCAGCTTGCCGTTGGGTGATAGAGGCAGCACCTCCAGCACCATAAACAGCGAGGGCACCATGTACTCGGGCAACGCCTCAGCGAGAGACTGTCGCCAACCGTCACGGTTATCGCTATCGGCGCTCACATACGCCACCAACTGGTCACCGGCGTCACTGTGATGAGCAACCACAACCGCATCATTCACCTCAGGCAATTGCTTTAGCTGTTGTTCGATTTCACCCAGCTCGATACGCAAGCCCCGGATCTTCACCTGATGATCGAGGCGGCCCAGATAATCAATGGTGCCATCGCCCCGTTGCCGCACCTGATCGCCGGTGCGGTACAGGCGGCTGCCCGGCTCACCGAAAGGATTGGGCAGAAAACGTTCTGCCGTCAGATCCGGGCGGGCAAAATAGCCCCGTGCCAACCCTGTGCCGGCCAGGTACAACTCACCGGGGACACCACGGGGGACCGGGTTGAGGTCCGTATCCAGCACATGCAGCTGAATATTGCTGATCGGTACACCGATGGGCACGGTGTGGCCGCCTTCCGGCTTTTCCTTTTCTTCTCTCTCCAGGGAACGGCACTGCCAGAAACTCACATCAATGGCGGCTTCGGTGGGGCCGTACAGGTTGTGCAGTTCCACATCGTTGCGGCTGGCGAACACGTCTTTCTGCAGCTCCATATCCAGCGCTTCGCCGCTACAGATCAGGCGCTTGAGTTGTGGCAGATGCTGCAGGCCGGTGGCATCCACAAACGCCTTCAACATGGACGGCACAAAGTGCAGCGTGGTGACATCTTCCTCGGCCATGATCTGTTGCAACCATTGCGGATCAGCATGGGCTTGCGGCGGTGCCACCGCCAGCCGTGCGCCCACCATCAATGGCCAGAAAAATTCCCACACCGACACATCAAAACTGAACGGCGTTTTTTGCAGTACACAGTCCGCCGCCTGCAACGGATATTCGTTCTGCATCCACAGCAACCGGTTTTCCAGCGCCGCCTGGGTATTGAGCACGCCCTTGGGTTTGCCGGTGGAGCCGGAGGTGTAAATCACATAGATCGCCTGATCCGGGTGCCACTGCACGGCCGGCGGCGTCACCGGCTGATCACTCACATCCAACTCGTCCAGACACCACATGGGCACCACTTGCGGCCAGCTTTCCAGCAACTCGCTATGGGTCAGCAACAACGCCGGGGACGACGCTTCCAGAATGTAGGCGAGTCGATCCTGCGGGTAGCCCGGGTCCAGCGGCACATAGGCACCGCCGGCGCGGGTGATGGCAAGAATACCGATAACCAGTTCCAGCGACCGGGGCAAGCCGATGGCCACACGCACGTCCTCTTTCACCCCGGCACGGCGTAAACGGTTCGCCAGTTGATTGACCTTGCGCTCCAGCTGCGCATAGCTGAGCTGCTGCTCGCCCATGCTCAGAGCGATGGCATCCGGGGTGCGAGCCGCCTGCTGACTCAGCCGCTTCGGTACCGCGGTAAAATCGCCCCAATCTTTTTCGGTACGATTGAAGTCTTGGCTCGCGGCCACTTCGTTTGCGGTCAGCAGGCTCGCATCAGACAGCCGTTGCTGCGGGTCATCCAGCAACGCGCCCAGCAGAATGGAGAAATGGTCCCGTAACCGTTCGATGGTTTCCGGTTTGAATAATGCAGTGGCATAACCGATAAAGCCCTGCAGCTGTTCATCGTCTTCCAGAATATCCAGCGCCAGTTCGAACTGGGCACCAGCGGCACCGGGATCGAATGGGGTAATCACCGCTTCCGGCCACTGGGGCGCAAAGGTCTGGCTGAGCCGCTGATGATTGAATGCCACCTGGAACAAGGGGTGGCGATCCAGGCTTCTGTCTACTCCCAGCGCCTCCACCAGAATCTCGAACGGCAACGCCTGGCGGCCCTGAGCGGCACCGATAAATTGCTGAGTGGCCGCCACCTGTTGCGCAAACGTCTGCGGCTGATGGTATGACGCCGGGATCACCAGCGTATTGATGAAACAGCCCTGCAGGGTTTCCGTCTCCGCCAACAAACGCCCAGCCACCGGCACCCCGACCCGCACCTGAGGCTGGCCACTGTAGCGATGCAGCAGGGTCTGCCAGACACTGAGCAACAGCGTGGACACGGTGGAGCCCAGCTCGCTGGCTCGCTGCTTCAGCTGCACCAATTGCGCATCACTGATCGGCATGGGCAAGCGCGCGCCGCCGCTTGCCTTGCCCGGCAAACCACCTCGTGGATAATCCGTGGACAAGGCCAATGGCTCGCCACCATCGCCGAGCTGTTCGACCCACCACTGGGTTTGAGCACGGGCCTCGTCACTGTCCAGCCATTGCTGTTGCCAGGCCGCATAATCCGCGTACTGAATCGCTGCGGGGTTCGCCGCCAGCGTCTCGCCCTGATGGGCCCGTTGATACAGTTCGCTCAACTCTGTCAGCAACAGCTGCATGGAAACACCATCACCAATGATGTGATGCTGCACCAACAACAGCTGATAACGCTGCGCCGAGAGTTTCAGCACCTGCACCCGCAGCAAGTCATCCGCTGCCAGGTCGAACGGCCGCGTTAATGCCTCATGCTGGAGCGCCTCATGTTGGTGAGAGCGGGCTACCGCGTCCGCCCCGGTTTCTTCGCTCAGGTCCTGCCACTCAATAGCCACCGTGCCAGCATCGAGAATTCGCTGGTGGGGTTCGCCACCCGCCTCGATAAAACGGGTACGCAGGCCTTCATGATTGGCCACCAGAGTATTCAGCGCTCGTTGCAGAGCATCGCGATGCAGCTCACCGCGCACCTCCAATGCCAGCGGCATATGGTAGGCGCCGTTTTCCGGTTCCAGCTGTTGCACAAACCAGAGCCGACGCTGGGCGGCAGAACAGGGCAAGTCACCGTGGCGCGGCACCGGCTGAATCGCCGGCAGGGCATCCACCGGCTGACACAGCAAGGCACATTGCTTGAGCAATGGCTGCTCAAAAATCCGGTTCAGCGGCAAATCCAGCTGGTGCTGATGGCGCAGCCGGTTAACCATCTGTACCGCCAACAGCGAATGGCCTCCCAGATTGAAAAAGTGATCATCACGGCTGACGCTTTCCAGCCCCAGCAGGGATTGCCAGATTGCCGCCAGCACCATTTCGTTATCGGTTTGCGGCGCCTCGCCGCTACTGCCCGTCTGCCATTGGGGCAAGGGCAATGCCTTGCGATTCACTTTGCCCGCTGGCGTCAGCGGCATGGCTTCCAGGGTGATTAGCTGGCTGGGCACCATATAGTCGGGCAGGGAAATGGCCAGTTCAGAAAGGATAGCGGTAACGTCCAGCGATGGGACCTCGCTACCCTCGGTTCGCGGCTCAAGCGCCGCTCCTACCGAGGAGCGTGTGACGATGTAGGCTACCAAGCGATCTCCGCCCGGTGACGGCTGGGCGAGCACCACCGCTTCACGGACCTGCGGATGGGCGAGCAGGCGGCTTTCAATTTCGCCCAGCTCAATACGGAAGCCGCGAATCTTCACCTGCTGATCCACCCGGCCCAGGTATTCCATTACGCCATCGTCCCGGTACTTCACCAGGTCCCCGGTGCGATACATGCGCTCGCCGGGTTCGCCGAACGGGTCTGGCAGGAAACGCTCCGCCGTCAGGTCCGGGCGCTGATGGTAGCCACGGGCCAGGCCCACTTCGTTGCCGATATACAGTTCCCCGGCGACGCCGACCGGC
>NZ_LWEZ01001134.1:0-6753 GCF_001634945.1 Alcanivorax sp. HI0044 | reverse complement strand
TTAAAACGGAAGAAGACGCCATCCGCATCGCCAACGACACCCCCTATGGGTTGGCAGCGTACTTCTACAGCGACAATATCCACCGCTGCTGGCGCGTGGCAGAGGCACTGGAAAGCGGCATGGTCGGCGTCAACGAAGGGTTGATTTCCAATGCCACCGCCCCGTTTGGCGGGGTCAAGGAATCCGGCCTGGGCCGCGAAGGCTCCCACCAGGGCATGGAAGAGTACCTGGAAACCAAATACCTGTGCATGGGAAGTTAAGAGCAGGAACGAGTTGAAAGTTAAAAGTTGAAAGGCGCGACAGAGTATTAAGCACGCGAAACATCAGTGCCCGCGTACACAGCCCAAACCGCGCGAAGCTCAACAGGCCGAGAACACAATTACCGTTCTCCGCGTTTTAACTTTCAACTTTAAACTCGCAACTCGGAGTTAAGGATGACGAAACGGCTAAACATCGCCCTGCTCCCCGGCGACGGCATCGGCCCTGAAGTCATGGCCGTGGCCGAACAAGCACTAACACTGCTGATTGACCGCTTTCAGTTGCCGCTGTCCTGTCACTCTTTCCCCTGGCCGTCCCACGCTTGGCACCAGCAACACGGGCAGATGATGCCGGATGATGGCGTGGACCAGTTACGCGCCTTTGATGCCATTTTGTTGGGTGCGCTGGGCGATCCGGGGCCACTGGATGATCCGGACCGTTTTGTGCTGCCCGACAGCATTTCTCTCTCGCCGCTGCTGGCACTGCGCAAACAACTGGACCTGTGGGCCTGTGAACGGCCAGCCCGCTGGCAGCCCGGCGCGCCCCAGTACCTCAGCGATCCCCGCGCCAACGATGTGGACATGCTGGTGATTCGCGAAAACAGCGAAGGGGAATACAGCAACCAGGGCGGTCGCCTGCGAGCCGGCACGCCCCACGAAGTGGCTACCCAAGTGGAAGTGTTCACTGCCTCAGCCACCGAACGGCTGATCCGCCATGCCTTTGAACGGGCCCGCCAGCGGGCGACCCAACGTCATCGGCCGCGCCAGTTCAAAAACGAAAAAGCCTCACAGGTCTGCCTGATCACCAAACGTAATGCCCAGCCTTTCTGGGGCGACCTGTACACCGAAACCTTCCTGCGCGTGGCCCAGGAGTATCCGGATGTGGACACCCACCACGAACTGGTGGATGCGGCCTGCATGAAATTTGTCCAGTGCCCCTGGCGTTTCGATGTGGTGGTGGCCAGCAACCTGCACGGCGACATTCTCACCGACCTGGCGGCGGTGCTCTGCGGCGGCCCCGGGCTCGCCCCATCCGCCAACCTGAATCCGGCCGACAGCAGCATTCCGGCCCTATTTGAACCGGTTCACGGCAGCGCACCGGACATCGCCGGGCAGAATCAGGCCGACCCCCGCGCCACCCTGCTCAGCCTGGCCATGACCCTGGAATGGCTCGCCCCTTACCACCCGGCTCTGGGCAATGCGGCACAACATCTGCATGACACGGTAACGGCGGACCTGGCCGGGGGAAATGACCCCACGCTGACCAACGGGACCCGGGAAACAGGACAACGGCTTTACGCATTGCTGGCTCCGTAACACGGGCCGGTAACGTCAATGCACCAGCGGGGCGTATTTTCATCCCGCAGGCATCAGACAACGACGGCAATGAGCAATGAGAAAGGAGGCACCATGAGTCATTTGTCCCCCTTACTGGTTCAGTCCAGCGGGATTTGCGCGGAGCGCGGCGAAGGTAGCTGGCTCTATGATGAAAAAGGCAACCGCTGGCTGGACTTCACCTCCGGCATCGGCGTGACCTCCACCGGCCACTGTCACCCCAAAGTGGTCGCCGCCACGCAGGCTCAGGTCGCCAAGCTGGTTCACGCCCAGTACGCCACCGTCACTCACCCCAACATGCTGGCCCTCACCGACCGGCTCTATGAACACCTGCCCAAAGGGCTTGACGCGGTAGCGTTTTCCAACTCCGGCAGCGAGTCCGTGGAAGCGGCCATTCGCCTGGCACGCCAGGCCACCGGCCGCACCAATCTCATCGCCTTTCGCGGCGGCTTCCACGGCCGCACCCTGGCTGCGGCCTCGCTGACCACCTCTACCAGCAAGGTGCGTACCGGCTGGCAACCGCTGATGGCCGGGGTCAGCATTGCGCCGTTCCCCCATGCCTATCGCTATAAGCAGGACATGGATCAGTGTGTCACTGACTGCCTCAACGAGCTGGACCATATCTTCGCCACCGAGTGCAACCCGGCCGACACCGCCGCCATGATTATCGAACCGGTGCAGGGCGAGTACGGCTATTACCCGGCCTCGGCCGCCTTCATGAAAGGCCTGCGCGAGCGCTGCGACAAACATGGCATCCTGCTGATTGCTGATGAAATCCAGGCCGGTTTCGGCCGCACCGGCAAGTTCTGGAGCCACGAACATTTCGATGTAAAACCCGACATTATTATCACCGCCAAAGGGCTGGCCAGTGGTTATCCGCTATCCGCCATTGCCGCCAGCCGTGACCTGATGACCCACGGCTACCCCGGCTCCCAGGGCGGCACCTACGGCGCCAACGCGGTGGCCTGCGCGGCGGCCCTGGCCACCCTGGACGTCATTGAGGAAGAGCAGCTGGTGCCCCGTGCCGACAAGCTCGGCCAGCAGCTTCTTACTCACTTGCAGGGCCTGCAAAAACAGCATGACTGCATTGATGAAATTCGCGGCATGGGGCTCATGCTGGGCCTGGAAATTGTCAGTGCCCCCCACACCCCGGATGGCGACCGCGCCGGCAAGCTGCTCAAGCATTGTGAGAATAACGGCATGCTGATGTTGCGCTGCGGCACCCAGGGCCAGGTGGTACGCTGGTTGCCACCGCTCACCGTCACCGAAGCGGAAATCGAAAAAGCGGTAGAACTGTTTGATGCCGCACTGAAAGAGACGTGAAGAGCAGCTTCGAGCTACTAGCTGCTAGCTACAACAACGCGTTTCGAAGCAGTAATTGCATCAAGGCTTTCACCGCGCACCACTCTTGCCAGTGCGGAGTAACTAGAAGCTAATAGCTGGCCGCTGAATTTAAGGAGATTCGATGACAGACACCACCATCACCGTCCTGCTGGCCGAAGACGAACCCGCCCTGCCCGGTCTGGAGTCTCTGGACGGCCTGGCACGGGTTCAGGAAGCGCGGACACCGGCACAGTTAAAAAGCGCGCTACCGGAGACCGACATTCTGGTGGTCACCGATTTCCGCACCGACCTGCTGGAGGAAGTGTGGCCGGATAACTGCCCGGTGCGCTGGGTCCATGCCACCAGTGCCGGCGTGGATGCGCTGATGATCGACCCGATCAAACACAGTGACATCGTGGTCACCAACGCCCGCGGCATTTTCGACCGCGGCATCGCCGAATACGTGCTGGGCGCCCTGCTGATGTTCGCCAAGGACACGCTCGGCAACCTGGCACTGAAAGAACAGCACCGCTGGCAACACCGGGAAACCCGCATGCTGCGCGGCGCCAATGCCCTGATCGTGGGCGCCGGCTCTATTGGCAGGGAAGTGGCCACGGTGCTCGGCGCCATGGGCATGAACGTGATCGGCACCGCCCGCCATGCACGCCAGGACAGCGCCTTTGACCGGGTCCACCGACAGCAGGATTTGCCTGCGCTGCTCGGTGATGCGGACTATGTGGTGGTCACCGCACCGCTGACACCGGACACCGACGGCCTCTTCGACGCCGCCACCTTCCGGCAGATGAAGCCCGGCGCAGCTCTCGTCAACGTGGGTCGCGGCCCCATCGTGCGCACCGACGCCCTGCTGCAGGCCCTGCAACAAGGCCGGCTGGCCGGGGCGGCCCTGGATGTGTTCGAAGAAGAACCCCTGCCCGCCGACCACCCGCTATGGAATCACCCCAAGGTGATGATCTCGGCCCATATGGCAGGGGACTTCATTGGCTGGCGCCAGGCGCTGGGCCAGCAATTTGTTGATAACTTCCACCGCTGGCGCCGGGGGCAGCCACTGGACAACCCGGTCAGCAAGGAACACGGCTATGTAAGTAGCGCTTGATGCCCGACGCCGGATGCCTGACACGGCAACCCAGCCCCGGCTTCTGACTCCAAGCGATAAGCGTCAAACCAGGAGGTATGCCGATGAGCAAGGAACTACTGACCATGAGCGCCCAGGCGCTCAAAGCCGCCTACCAGACGGGCGCTTTATCACCGGTGGAAGTTTGCTCCACCCTGCTGGATCATATCGAAAAGCACGATGAGGCATTGAACGCCTGGTGCCTGATCGACCGTGATACCACCCTGCAATGGGCCCGCGAAGCGGAACAGCGCTACCAGAACGGCAACGCCGACGGCCTGCTTGACGGGGTGCCAATTGCGGTCAAAGACGTTTTCCTTACCCCCATGTGGCCCACCCTGAAAGGATCGAAAACCATTGATCCCGCCAGCACCCTGGAAAAACGCTCCCCCGCCGTTGCCGCGCTGGAACGCCACGGGTATGTGCCGCTGGGCAAGACCACCACCCCCGAGTTTGGCTGGAAAGGGATTACCGACAGCCCCCTGTGTGGCCCCACCAACAATCCCTGGGACCCGAGCAAAACTGCCGGGGGCAGCAGTGGCGGCAGCGCGGCCGCCGTATCCGCCGGCATGGCGCCCATGGCACTGGGCACCGACGCGGGCGGCTCCATCCGCATTCCCGCCGGGTTCTGCGGCATCGTCGGCCACAAGCCCACTTTCAGCGAAGTCCCCCACTGGCCAGCCAGCCCCTTCGGCACCCTGGCCCACGCCGGGCCCATGACTCGCTCCGTGGCTGACGCCGCGCTGATGATGACCGTCATGAGCGAAGCCGATGCCCGCGACAGTCTGGCCGCGCCACGCCGTGGCATTGATTATGTGGCCGCCCTGCAACAGCCCATCAAAGGCCTGCGCATCGCCCTGAGCACCACGCTGGGTTATGCCGATGTGAACCCGGAAATCGAGAAAGCCACCCGCGAAGCCGCCCGGGTTTTCGAGTCACTGGGCGCCACCGTCAGCGAAGTCGACCCGGGCTTCAGCAACCCGCTGGCCGCATTCAGCCACCTGTTCTACAGCGGCGCCGCCAATGCCATGCGCGACCTGGGCGAACGCCAGCGCAGCCTGATGGACCCGGCACTGGTGGAAGTAGCCGCCAAGGCAGAAAAACTGAGCATGCTGGACTACCTGGGCGCCATGAACGAACGCATGGCGGTGAGTGAACGTATGGCCGTATTCCACACCAAGTACGACCTGTTGATCACTCCCTGCTTGCCCATCGAGGCTTTCGACACCAACCGGGAAGTCCCCGTTGACTGGCCCAGCACCCGCTGGCCCACCTGGACGCCCTTCACCTACCCCTTCAACCTGACCGGCCAGCCGGCACTGTCTGTGCCATTGGGGCTCAGCAGCAACGGCCTGCCCATGGCGCTACAAATTGTCGGTGCCCGTTTCGACGATGCCCGGGTGCTCGCCGCTGGCCACGCCTTTGAACAGGCCCAGCCGTTTGCACACCTGCCCCCCATGCTGGATGAACTGCTCAAAGGCGCCTGAGAAAAGGAGACAAGTTATGGGAAACAGTAATCTGGACACGGATTTTTACGAAAGCGAAGACCCGATCTGGAACCCGGCGCTGTTGACCATTCCGGTGCCGGGTATCCGCCGCATGGTGAACCTGGCTGCAGACCTGGACGATGTGATTCATCTGTCCATCGGCCAGCCCGACTTCAAACCGCCGGAGCACGTGATTCAGGCCGGGGTGGATGCGCTCTACGCTGGCCAGACCGGTTACACCATGGACGCCGGCCTGCCGGAGCTGCTGGAATCGCTGGCGGAGTACTACAGCAAACGCTATCAACGCACCCTGGTGCCGGAAAACTTCATGGTGACCACGGGCGCCACCGAAGCCCTGTATCTGGCGTTGACGGCCACCTCGGCCCCCGGCCGGGAATTCATCGTGCCGGACCCGTCTTTCATGCTCTACGGTCCACTGATCCGCATGAACGGTGGCATCGTGCGCAACATTGCCACCCGCGCCGAGAACAACCATCAGCTGGATCCCCAGGAAGTGATTGACGCCATGGGGCCCAATACCTTCGCGGTGATTCTCAACTCCCCCAGCAATCCCACCGGCACCATCTACCCACGAGAAACCATCGAAGCCATTGTCGAAGAAGCGGCCTATCGCGGCATCCATGTGATCAGCGACGAGGTCTATGACCACCTGATCTACGACGGAAAGCATTACCCCAGCGTCCTGTCCAGCTGCCCGGACCTGGACCACGTCATGGTGATCAGCAGTTTCTCGAAAACCTTTTCCATGGCCGGTATGCGTGTCGGCTGGCTGATTGGCAGCCAGGGGGCCATCAAGAAACTGCGCCGCTACCACATGTTCACCACCACGGTGGCCAACACGCCCTGCCAGTGGGCCGGCGTCGCCGCATTGCGTGGCAGCAACCAGTTTATCGACAACATGGTGGAGGAATATCAGCGCCGGCGGGATCGGCTGGTGGAATTGGTGGAACAGACGCCACACCTTACCGGCTACAAACCGGACGGCGCTTTCTATCTATTCCCCTCGCTACCGGAAGGTGTCGACGGGGCCAACGTGGCGCTGAAATTATTGCGCGAAACCGGAGTCTGCACCATTTCCGGCGACACCTTCGGGGACGCCGGGCGCAACGCCCTGCGCATCAGCTACTCCACCTCACTGGATCAGATCGAAGAAGCCTTCAAACGGATCATTCCCTGGATGGAGAAACAAAACTTCAGT
>NZ_LWEZ01001133.1:0-7541 GCF_001634945.1 Alcanivorax sp. HI0044 | reverse complement strand
GGGCTATGTGATCAAGCTTGTCCTGCAATTGCTGACGCAGCTGCAGGTTGTGTTCCCGGTTGGCCTGGAAGTCCGGGCTGTTGGGATTGATCTGGCTATTGATCTTGGGCATGGCAATTGAGGTCGGACGTCGGGTGTCTGACGTCGGACGTCCTCTCCAGCTGGTAGTGTTGTGTCGTCAGACGTCAGACTTCAGACGTCTGACCCCTTCAGGCTGTCTCGTTAAACAACTCGCGACCGATCAGCATGCGGCGGATTTCGCTGGTGCCGGCGCCGATTTCGTAGAGCTTGGCGTCGCGCAGCAGGCGGCCGGTGGGGTATTCGTTGATGTAGCCGTTGCCACCCAGGGTCTGGATCGCTTCCAGGGCCATTTTGGTGGCGTTCTCGGCGCAGTAGAGAATTACGCCAGCGGCATCCTTGCGGTTGGTTTCACCGCGATCGCAGGCTTTGGCCACGTTGTAGAGGTAGCTGCGGCTGGCGTTGAGCATCACGTACATGTCGGCGATCTTGCCTTGCATGAGCTGGAATTCGCCGATGGCCTTGCCGAACTGCTTACGCTCGTGGACGTAGGGGACCACTACGTCCATACAGGCCTGCATGATGCCGGTGGCGCCGCCGGACAGCACGGTGCGCTCGTAATCCAGGCCACTCATCAGCACCTTGACGCCTTCGCCGACCGTGCCAAGCACGTTCTCTTCCGGCACGTGGCAGTCTTCGAATACCAGCTCACAGGTGTTCGACCCGCGCATGCCGAGCTTGTCGAGTTTCTGGGCCTGGGAAAAACCGGCAAAGCCGCGCTCCACGATAAAGGCGGTGATACCGCGTGGGCCGGCGCTGGTGTCAGTCTTGGCGTAGATCACATAGGTGTGGGCATCGGGACCGTTGGTGATCCACATCTTGTTGCCGTTCAGCACATAGTGGTCGCCTTGCTTGTCGGCCCGTAGCCCCATGCTGACCACGTCGGAACCGGCACCGGGTTCGCTCATGGCCAGGGCGCCGATATGGTCGCCGCTGACCAGTTTGGGCAGGTATTTCTCGCGCTGGGCATCGTTGCCGTTCAGGTAGATCTGGTTCACGCACAGGTTGGAGTGGGCGCCGTAGGACAAGCCAATGGAGGCGGAGGCACGGGAGATCTCTTCCATCACCAGGGTGTGGGCCAGATAACCCATATTGGCGCCGCCGTATTCTTCGCTGACGGTGACGCCCAGTACGCCCAGATCACCGAGCTTCTTCCACATCTCCAGGGGGAACTGGTTGCTCTGGTCCACCTCGGCGGCGATCGGCGCGATTTCCTTCTGGGCGAAGTGGCGCACGCTGTCACGCAGTGCCACCAGGGTTTCATCCAGATCAAAGTTAAAGCTGCTGTCAAACATGGTCAGGTTTCTCCAAAGCGGTGAGGGCGTCTTCGCAGCGCTGGTCGGCGTCGTCCAGCTCCTGCTGTAGTGCCTGAATATCTCTGAGTTGCTGGTTCAGTTGTTCCCGGCGTTGCTGAATCTTGTCTTGCAGGGCGAGAAGCTGATTGCGGTTATCGCCGCTGGGCTGATACATCTGAATCAATTCACGGGATTCGGCCAGGGAGAACCCCAGCCGTTTGCCGCGCAGGATCAGTTTCAGGGTGACCCGATCAGCCGGTGAATAGACTCGGGTCTGGCCCCGTCGCGCTGGGCTGACCAGCCCCTGGTCTTCATAGAAGCGAATGGTTCGGGTGGTCACGTCAAATTCCCGGGCCAGTTCGCCGATGCTGTAGGTCTGTTTTTTGCTCATGGCGAAATGCTAGGGGAAGTTTACGTTAACGTAAAGTATGAATTTTGGCCTTTTCGGTCCGTGACACGGTGTTTACCTGTGCCTAGACTCCGGGCTCAACGTAAGGGGACAGTGGGAATAACAATGAAAGAGACTTGGAGTCGCTGGGTAGTGGCACACCCGGTGTGGGTACTGCTGATTTGTATTGCGCTGTGTGCGGCCATGGCGGCCGGGTTGCAGAGTTTTCGCAACAACAACGATCCACGCATTTTTTTCACCCAGGAAAATCCGGATTTCAAACGGTTCGTGGCGCTGGAAGACAGTTTTACCGCCAATGAGGTGGTGTTGTTCGTGGTGCACCCGAAGAGCGATCAGGTGTTTGAAGCGCAAACCCTGGAAGCCATCGAGTCTCTCACCGACGATGCCTGGACACTGCCTAACTCCACCCGGGTGGACTCCCTGACCAATTTCCAGCATACCGAGGTAGAAGGCGACGAGCTGTATGTGGCGCCGCTGGTGGAAGGTGCCGCACAAATGGCACCGGACGAGATTGCCCGGGCCCGTGACATTGCCCTGAAAGAGCCGGCGCTGGTGGGGCGGCTGGTCTCTGACCGCGGGCATGTGGCCGGTGTTGTGGCCACAGTGACCATGGACGAGGGGAACACCGAAGCCCCGGTGATTACCGCAGCCGCCCGCGACATGGCGCAGACCTACCGGGAGCGTTACCCGGATATCGAGTTTATGGTCACCGGCACGGTGGTGTTTTCCCAGGCCTCGGCCGATGCCACGGAGCAATCCATGGCGACCACCTTGCCACTGGCCTTTGTGGTGATGCTGCTGTGCTTGTGGCTGATTTTGCGCAGCGGCATGTTTGTGGTGGTGACGGTGATGGTGATCGGCTTCTCCATCGCCTCGGCCATGGGCGTCGCCATGTGGCTGGGGATCGAGTTTTCCCCCATCGTGGGCATGGCCCCGGCCATGATTCTGACACTGGCCGTGGCGGACTCTGTGCACATCCTTGCCAGTTACCGCCATGAATGCCTGGAAGGCAAGGCACGGGCGGCGGCCATGCTGGAAAGCCTGCGTATCAATATGCAGCCGGTGTGGCTGACCAGTTTTACCACCGCAATCGGGTTTGCGATCCTGAATTTTTCCGAGTCACAGCCGTTCCGTGCGTTAGGGAATGTGGTGTTGATCGGTGTGCTGTTGGCGTTTGTGTTCTCGGTGATTTTGTTGCCAGCGCTGGTGATGTTGTTGCCGCATCGTATCGAGCCGGGCAAGCAGCGGGATTTCGCGCCGTTGATGGGCGCCCTGGCCAGGCACCTGAGTCGTCACTTCAAGCCCTGGTTGCTGGGTATGTCGGTGGTCGTGGTGGTGCTTACTGCCGCCATCGGATTGAACCGCATCAATGATGTGTTCAACGAATATTTCGACGAGACGTTTGAGGTTCGTCGGGTTAACGATTTTGCCATGAACAACCTGACGGGCATGCATCGTATCGACTATGCGGTGCATTCCGGCGAATCCGGTGGTGCCATGGAGCCTGCCTATCTGCAGCATATTGATGATTTGACCGTGTGGCTGGAGCAGCAGGATGAGGTGGTATACGCCACGGCCTACACGGATGTAATCAAGCGATTAAACCGAGACATGCACGGCGGCGATCCTGACTGGTACCGCATTCCCGACTCCCGTGAACTGATATCCCAATACACCTTGTTATATGAGCTGTCGCTACCCCAGGGGCTGGGGCTGGAGGACCAGCTGGATATCGACAAGGAGCAGGCAAGGGTCATCGTGATGCTGGAGAATATCGGCTCGCACCCGGTGCTGGAATTCAATGATCGGGTGGAAGCCTGGATGCAGGATAACTGGCCGCAAGCCATGCAGACCAAGGGCACCGGCATGGACATCCTGTTTGGCCGGGTCACCATGCGCAATATTCAGAGCATGCTCAGCGGCGCGCTGATTGCGTTGGTCAGCGTGTCGGTGCTGCTGGTTATTGCGTTGCGTTCCGTGAGGTACGGCATCCTGTCGCTATTGCCCAACCTGTTGCCGGCGGCCATGGCCTTCGGGCTGTGGGGGTTGGTGAATGGGGAGATCGGGCTGGCGGTATCCGTGGTGGCGTGCATGACGCTGGGGATCGTGGTGGATGACACTGTGCATTTCCTGAGTAAATACGTGCGTGCCAAACGTGAATTGGGCCTCAAAACCGAACAAGCGGTGGAGTATGCATTCCGTACTGTCGGCGTAGCACTGGTGGCCACATCCGTGGTGCTGGTGGCGAACTTTGCCGTCATCGGCACCAGTCATTTTTACCCCAATTCCAGCATGGGGCAGTTGTCTGCGATCACCATTGCCATGGCCCTGATTGTGGATTTCTTCTTTTTCGTGCCATTACTGGTTGCGCTGGACCGCCGCAAGCGGACCAGAGGCAGCGTGCAATAGGCTCTAGCCAGTCTGATGAGGCGGTGTTAACGTAGCGCGAAACCGGGTAAATCCAGTTTCTGCGGAACAAAATACAGTGCCATACAAGAAAGATCGAAAGGTTCTTAAACGCGTAGATTACGGGGCCGCCAAGAACTCCTTGATGGGAGTCCTGGCGGCCCTTCTGGTTTATGCACTTGTCTTTGCCTGGGGCCAGGTCTACCAGAGCTTCGAACTGGAAGCGCTGATAGGCGGTGGTGCCGTCCTGTTGGTCACCGCTTACCGGCTGTGGCTGGTGGCGCGTTTCGATGCGCTGTATGGGGCCGGACCGGCCCGCTGGCGGCGTCTGTTCGGGTTGGGCCTGGCGTTGCACGCCTTGTTATGGGGCTTGTTGCCTGCCTGGTTGATCTGGCGGCTGGGCACCGGCTTCAATTTTTTCGTGGTCATTCTTTATAACGTGGGTGTGACCACGGCCCTGGGTAGCTCCTGGATGGCCGGGTTGCGGGTTCGCCAAGCCTATATTGTGCTGATGTTCCTGCCGACGTTGGCGGTTTTATTGTTCACCGGCACCTTGCATGACTGGGTGCTGGCGACACTGATTGGTGTTTACGCGTTCTATCTATTCCGGCTTTATCGGGGCCAATACGAAACCTTCTGGCACGCCATGACACGCGAGCGCCGCGGGCCTCTGGACCGAAAGCAGCCGGTGCGCAGCAGTACCGAAGTGCAGCTCAGCCTGGTATATCGGCTGGCCCATGAGTTGCGCACCCCCATGAATTCCCTGATGGGCATGATGTCGCTGCTTGAAGACACGCGGCTTAATGACGAGCAGAAAGATTACCTGCAGGTGGCGGGGCAGAGCGGCAAGCTGCTGCTGTCACTGATTGATGACGTGCTGGATTATTCCCGCATTCTTTCCCGTCGCATTACCCTCAATTCGGATTATTTCGATTTCCGTACGGCGATCGAGCAGTCGCTGGAAGCCTTTGGCCCCATGGCCCAGTCCTCCGGGCTGGAGCTCACCTGCGTGATTGACCGCATGCTGCCCAAACGCATCCGGGGCGACCGCGAGCGCCTGATGCAGGTGCTCAATAACCTGTTCAGCAACGCCATCAAGTTCAGCGAGCGGGGCGAAATTCGTCTGGATGTGGACTTTACCGTGGAAGGGGAAAGTGGCGGTGTGCTGCGCGTGCGCGTGAGTGATCAGGGCGCGGGCATGGATCCGGAAACCTTGCGCCACCTGTTTCAGGATCGTTTTATAGAAGATGGCCAGGACGTATATAACAGCCATCACACCGGGTTTGGCCTGTTGGTCTGCAAGGGCCTGATTGATGCCATGGGTGGCGCCCTGGGGGCGGAAAGTGTGCCTGGCGAAGGGTCAACCTTCTGGTTCACGGTGCCGGTGCAAATGCAGCCGGACATGCGCGAAGCGCAGAGCCTGATTCGGGCGCTGGATGGTGCCCAGGCCGTGGTCGTCGGAGCCGCTTCAGGCACGGTTGCCAGTATTCAGGAAGAGCTGGAAGCGCTGGACTGCCAGGCGTCTTCTGCGATGGGATACGATCATGCGTTGCAGGCCCTTCGTGCAGGGCACCGCGAACAAAGCGATTTTGATGTGTTGTTTGTGGATACCTGGTCGCGGCCTGAACTGGCCTTGAACCTGTGCCGCAATGTGCTTGAGGATCCTTCGCTGCGTCCGGTGCGCCTGGTGCTGATGGCAACCATTGAGGAGCGCAGCCACACAGCAGTGCAACAGCTTATCGACAAGCATGACCTGGTGGTGTTGGTGCGCCCGGTTCATCGCACCGTATTGCGCCAGGGGCTGGCACGACTGGTGGGCCTGCAGCGGCAGATGCCGGTGGGGGATGCTCCGCTGCAGACGCCGGAAGAACGCCAGCGGCGCAAACGTTTCCGGCTGATGCTGGTGGAAGACAACGAGGTAAACCAGCTGGTGACCCGGGGCATGCTAAGCAAGCTGGGTTTCCAGGTGAAAACCGTCAGTAACGGGGAAACCGCGCTGGCGTTACTGGACCAGGAATCGTTCGATTTGGTGTTGATGGACTGCATGATGCCGGAGATGGACGGTTTTGAAGTGACCCGGCGTCTGCGTGAAATCGAGCAGAACAAAGCGACTCTGCGCACGCCGGTTGTGGCGGTTACTGCCAATACGGCGGAAGGGGTTCAGGCCCGTTGCCTGGCTGCGGGCATGGATGATTTTCTTGCCAAACCGGTACATCTGGATGCACTGGAAACGGTGTTACGGCGTTGGCTGCCGGAACAGCCCGCCAAAGACGAGGAAGAACAATGACAAGAAAAGCCTTGCTGTTGGGGGCAACCGGGCTGGTGGGGCGTGATTGCCTGGAAAGCCTGCTGGCCTGCGATGAATATGAGCAGGTCACTGTGCTGACACGCCGCGCCTTATCCATCGAGCACCCCAAGCTGGACGTACATTTGGTGGAATTCGATAATATCGAGGCGTGTCAGGACCGATTTCAAGTGGATGATGTCTTTTGCTGCCTGGGCACCACAATGAAAAAAGCCGGGTCGCGGCAGGCATTCCGTCATGTGGATCATGATCTTGTCGTGCTGGCCGGCAACATGGCACGCCGGGCTGGCGTACAACGTTTTCTGGTTGTGTCGGCGGTGAATTCCAATGCCCGCTCCCCGTTTTTTTATTCGCGGGTAAAAGGGCAGATGGAGCGTGCGCTCATGAAGCTCGATTTGCCTTTGCTTGCCATTGTGCAGCCGTCGTTACTGCGCGGTGAACGTGAGGACAAGCGCCCGGCAGAAGACTGGGGCAATATTTTCAATCGAGTGATTGAGCCACTGACACGCTGGACGGATGCCCACTGGTTGCCCGTGGATAGCCGCAAGGTGGCTGATGCCATGGTCGGCATGGCATTGATGGGGCCGGATACCGGCCTGTACCGGTTACGGTACCGGGACATCCTGGTGTTTGCCGGTAAATTTCATGAAAAAGTGACCAAGGCTGCCTGAGGCACCTTGGTCGCAACTGATGGACAACATAACCGAAGGAGTCAGTATGACCTTTGTGACCTGCGATCTGTGTGATGACAATGCGGACAGTGTCTCCGTGGTAACCGGCCTCAACTGGCTCAGTTACGGTGGCCGCGCAGCGTTTGGCGGTGAAATCGTTACGGTGAAATGCTTCGAAGACAACAGTCGGGTCAAGGAGCACCTGGGCACCGATGGTAAAGGCAAGGTGCTGGTCGTCGATGGTGGTGGCAGCCTTCGCAATGCATTGATCGGTGACATGATCGCGGAAAACGCGGTGAAGAACGGCTGGGAAGGCGTGATTATTTACGGTGCCTGCCGTGACGTGGATGCGCTGGCGACACTGGATATCGGTGTCA
>NZ_LWEZ01001132.1:0-6612 GCF_001634945.1 Alcanivorax sp. HI0044 | reverse complement strand
CGATATTCATCTTTATCTGGCCCAGGCTGCCGAACAGAAGCTGGACATGGACGGCGCCATCGATCACTACCTGAAAGTCGGCGGCCCCCAGGCCATCCGTGCGCGGGTACAGGCTGCGCGCCTGCTATACCAGCAAGGCAACACCAGCCAGGCCCACGCACTGATGCACAGCCTGGCCCAGCAACAGCCGGAACTGCAGGACAGCCTCACCATCACCGAAGCAGAAATGCGCAGCAACAACGGCGATCCACAAGGCGCCATCGCCCTGATCAATAACGCCCTGCGTGACCAGCCCGACAATACCGACCTACTCTACAGCCGCGCCATGACGGCCGAAAAAGTGGGCAACCTGGCGCAGCTGGAAAAAGACCTGAAGCGCATCATCACCCTGGACCCGGACGATGCCAGCGCTCTCAACGCCCTGGGGTACACCCTTGGCAACCGCACCGACCGCCTGGACGAGGCCTATCAATACGTCTCCCGGGCACTGGAACTGCGCCCCGACGACCCGGCCATTCTCGACTCCATGGGCTGGGTGCTCTACAAGCGCGGGGAGACGGAAGCCGCCCGGGACTACCTGCGCCGGGCCTATGAAAAATTCCCCGACCCGGAAGTCGCCGCGCATTATGGTGAAGTCCTGTGGGTTCTGGGCGCCCAGAACCAGGCCCGCCAGGTCTGGCGCGACACCCTGGAAAGCGACCCGGACGCCCCCCACATCCGTGAAGTCATGGAAAAACTCGGAGCTCGCCTGTGACCCTGAGCCTTACCCGCATTATTAGCCTGGCGCTGATGGCCCTGGCGTTGAGCGCCTGCCAGCTACGCCCCACCACAACCGCCCAGTTCGAACACCCCGGCCAGATCCAGCAATGGCAGATGAGCGGCAAGCTCGGCTACCGCACCGCCAACGACGGCGGCAGTGCCACCTTTGACTGGCGCCAACAACCCCAGCGGGGCGACATCCATTTTTCCGGGCCACTGGGCTTTGGCAGCGCCGACCTCCGTTGGGATAGCGGCCGCGCCGAACTGATCACCGCCAAGGAAACCTACCAGGCCCGCAGCCCCGGGGAACTGGCCTGGCACCTCACCGGCTTCTGGCTGCCCGTGTCCGCCCTGCAATACTGGGCCCGTGGCCTGCCCTGGCCCGGCGCGCCAGCGGATGCCGAATACGATGATCAGCAGCGCCTGATCTCACTGGAACAACTGGGCTGGTCGCTCACCTTCGATCGCTACGCGCCCATCGCCGGCGTCGCCCTGCCCTACCGCATCAAGGCCCAGCAGCACAGCAACCGTTTCACCCTGCTGATCAAGGACTGGCAGCCCGGCAGCAGCACCCCGTGACCCTGACATTGCCGGCCCCAGCCAAGCTCAACCTGTTCCTGCACATCACTGGCCGCCGCGATGATGGCTACCATCAACTGCAGACCGTGTTCGCACTGCTCGACCATGGCGACACCCTGGCATTCTCCCCGGCAGACGCCCTGTCACTGCAATGCCACACGGAAAACAACCAGGACACCCTCCCCACGGATGACAGCAACCTGATTCTGCAGGCCGCCAGAGCACTGCAGGCGCACACCGGCAGCAACAAGGGGGCGGCGATCACCCTGACCAAACGCCTGCCACTGGGCGGCGGCGTGGGTGGCGGCTCCTCCGACGCCGCCACCGCCCTGCTGGGTCTGAACAAACTCTGGGAGCTGGGCCTGACACTGCCGGAGCTGGCCGATATCGGCCTGGCGCTGGGCGCCGATGTGCCCGTCTTTGTGCTGGGGCACAATGCCTGGGCAGAAGGCGTCGGCGAACAAATTTCCCCCGTCACACTACCAAATGACGCTTTTTTGGTCGTTCACCCCGGAATTCATGTATCAACTGCTCGAATTTTCGGCGACCGGCAATTGACAAGGGATACACCCATCAGTAAATTACCGGCCTCGCTTGAGGCGGTGCTGACCCGCGACTTTCACAACGACTGTGAAGCGGTGGCAACCCGGCATTTTCCGGAAATCGGAAAAACGCTGGACTGGCTCAAGCAACATACGGGTAACGCCCGTATGACCGGCACAGGCGCTTGCTGTTTTTCCCGCCTGACCGGACTGCAACAGGGGCAGCAATTGCTGCAACAGTTGCCACAACACTGGACAGGTTTCGTCGCTCGAAGCTGTAATACTTCTCCTCTCCACCAGATTCTGGGAGAGACACTGGCGAAGTTTCGAGAGACAAAGAATTCAGGCAAACCCGCCTAAGCGGGCCTGAGACCGAGTGTTGGGGTATAGCCAAGTTGGTAAGGCAGCGGGTTTTGATCCCGTTATTCCCAGGTTCGAGTCCTGGTACCCCAGCCATTTTCTTCTGAGGAACCTCTTACCCTTCCCCTTAGTGGTTCCCAAATTCACGACGCAAGACCCCAGGGGGCGCCAGTGTCCAAGCTCGTCGTTTTCACCGGTAACGCAAATCCCGAACTGGCCAAAGCCATGGTCAACAACCTGAACCTGCCGATCGGCAATGCCGATGTGGGCACGTTCAGCGATGGCGAAGTTGCCGTGGAAATCCAGGAAAACGTGCGCGGCAAAGACGTCTTTATCGTGCAATCCACCTGCAACCCGACCAACAACAACCTGATGGAACTGCTGGTCATGGCCGACGCCCTGCGTCGCTCCTCCGCAGGCCGCATCACCGCCGTTGTTCCCTACTTTGGTTATGCCCGCCAGGATCGCCGCGTGCGCTCTGCCCGCGTGCCAATTACCGCCAAAGTGGTCGCCGACATGATCACCGCCGTCGGCATTGATCGCGTGGTCACCGTAGACCTGCACGCCGACCAGATTCAGGGCTTCTTCGATATCCCGGTAGACAACGTCTACGCCACCCCGTTGATCGTGGCGGACATCGAACGCCAGAACCATGACGACCTGATGGTCGTCTCCCCGGACGTGGGCGGTGTCGTCCGTGCCCGCGCCCTGGCCAAGCAGCTCAACGACGCCGACCTGGCCATCATCGACAAGCGCCGCCCCAAGGCCAATGTGTCCCAGGTGATGCATATCATCGGTGAAGTGGAAGGCCGCACCTGCGTACTGGTGGACGACATGGTCGATACCGCCGGCACCCTGTGCAAAGCCGCCCAAGCCCTGAAAGACCACGGCGCCGCCAAGGTGATTGCCTACATCACCCACCCGATCCTGTCCGGCCCGGCCATCGACAACATTGCCAGCAGCGCCCTGGACGAACTGGTCGTCACCGACACCATTCCCCTGTCCGAAGCCGGCCGCGCCTGTGCCAACATTCGCGTCCTAAGCCTGGCGCCCATGCTCGCCGAAACGGTACGCCGGGTGAACAACGAAGAATCCCTGAGCGCCATGTTCGACCGGCTGGAGCTGGTATAGAACGCCAGACGCCAGATGCTCGACGCCTGACGCTGAAACCCGCTCTTCGAGCGGGTTTTTGCTTTTTGGCGCGTCCGTCATCAGGCGTCTGGCGTCTGGCGTGCTTTTCATGCATAATCGCGCCCCCGCGGAATCCTCCGTGGCTTTATCAACCTCTCTGGCCGACCTGGTCGCGGGAAGCCCGAGAGCATACTGGAGACAGACCATGTCCAATGAATTCCTGCTGAATGCAGAAAGCCGCAGCGATACAGGGAAAGGTGCGAGCCGCCGCCTGCGTCGTCTGCAAGAACGTGTTCCCGGCATCCTCTACGGTGGCGAAGCCGAGCCGCAGATGATCAGCGTTGAGCTGCGCGAGCTGAAAAAAGCCCTGGAAAACGAAGCGTTCTACAGCCACATTCTCACGCTGAAGCTGGACGGTGCCAGTGTACAGGCCGTACTGCGTGACATGCAGCGTCATCCGGCCAAGGGCCACCCGCTGCACGTGGATCTGCTGCGCGTCGACAAGACCCACAAGATCACCATGAACGTGCCCCTGCACTTCATCAACGAAGAAAGCTCTATCGGCGTGAAGAAGCAAGGCGGCGAGATCCAGCACAACTTCGCAGAAGTGGAAGTGAGCTGTCTGCCCCAGCACCTGCCCGAGTTCATCGAAGTGGACATGGCTAACGCTGAAATGGACACCGTGATCCACCTGTCCGACCTGAAACTGCCGAAAGGCGTGGAACTGACCCAGCTCGCACTGGGCGAAGACCACGACCAGCCGGTGGCCGCGGTTCACCAGCCGAAAGTCCGTGCGTCCGCTGATGACGATGCCGACGAAGCGGCAGGCGAAGAAGCCTCAGGCGAGGAATAAGACGCACCGTGGCGGAACCGGTTCGACTGATCGTAGGCCTGGGCAATCCAGGCCGCGAATACGAAGACACCCGCCACAATGCCGGCGTCTGGTATGTAGACGCCCTGGCCCGACGCCAGGGCGTCTTCCTTACCGAAGACAAGAAATATTTCGGCCTCACCGCCACCTTTTCCTTTGAAGGCGAAACCATCCGCCTGCTGGTACCGACCACCTTCATGAACCGCAGTGGTCAGGCCACCGCCGCACTGGCAAACTTCTTCAAGATTCCCGTTACGCAGATGCTGGTTGCTCACGACGAGCTCGACCTGCCCCCCGGCTGTGCCCGCTTCAAGCTAGGCGGCGGCCACGGAGGCCATAATGGTCTGCGCGACATCATCAGCCGACATGGCAACAGCCGCGACTTTTACCGGCTGCGCCTGGGCATCGGCCACCCCGGCTCTGCAGACCGGGTTACCCCCCACGTGCTGAACAAACCCTCCCAAGCCGATCGGGACCTGATCGATCGCGCCATCGATGAAGCCGTCCACTACACCGCCGATATGCTCCGCGGCGACCTGAATGGCGCCATGAACCACCTCAACGGATTTAAAGCGTAGGCAGCTTCTGGCTTCTGGCTTCTGGCTTCTGGCTTCTGGCTTTCAGGATTAGCCCCACCCCAAACGATACTGTCTTTGCTTTTTCTCGAAGCTCGCAGCTCATAGCTCGCCGCTGTTTCCGCTCTGCGGTGGTCGCTTTTTCAGCCCGGCTTCAGTAGCATTGCGGCCTCGAAAAATGGAGGTCTGTCATGGGTTTCAAATGCGGTATCGTCGGTCTGCCCAACGTGGGCAAATCCACCCTGTTCAACGCGCTGACCAAAGCGGGTATTGATGCCGAGAACTTCCCGTTCTGCACCATTGAACCCAACACCGGCGTGGTGCCAGTACCGGACCCCCGTCTGGACAAACTCTCCGCCATCGTCAGCCCGGAGCGGATCATGCCCGCCAGCATGGAATTCGTGGATATCGCCGGCCTGGTGGCCGGGGCGTCCAAGGGTGAAGGCCTGGGCAACAAGTTCCTGGCCAACATCCGTGAAACCGATGCCATCGCTCACGTGGTGCGCTGCTTCGACGATGAAAACGTGATCCACGTATCCGGCAAGGTATCGCCGCTGGACGATATCGCCGTGATCAACACCGAGCTGGCCCTGGCCGACCTGGACACGGTAGAAAAAGCCCATCTGCGCGCCACCAAGGCCGCCAAGGGCCAGGACAAGGATGCCAAAGGCTTGCTGCCGGTACTGGACAAGGTGCTGCCCGCCCTGAACGAAGGCAACCCGGCACGCTCCGTAGACCTGAATGACGATGAACGCAAAGCCATCAAGAGCCTGAACCTGCTGACCCTGAAGCCCACCATGTACATTGCCAACGTGGACGAAGGCGGCTTTGAGGACAACGCCTTGCTGGACGCCGTGCGCGAGCTGGCCGAAACAGAAAACTCTTCCGTGGTACCCATCTGCGCCAAAATCGAATCCGAGATTGCCGAACTGGACGACGAAGAAAAAGCCGACTTCCTCGCCGACCTGGGCATGGAAGAGCCCGGCCTGAACCGGGTCATCCGCGCCGGCTTTAACCTTCTCGGCCTGCAAACCTATTTCACCGCAGGCGTAAAAGAAGTCCGCGCCTGGACCGTCAAGGTCGGCGCCACCGCGCCCCAGGCTGCCGGCGTGATTCATACGGATTTCGAGAAAGGTTTCATTCGTGCCGAAGTCACCGGCTACGATGATTACATCGACAACAACGGCGAGCAGGGAGCCAAGGAAGCCGGCAAGTGGCGCCTGGAAGGCAAGGAATACATCGTCAAGGATGGTGACGTGGTGCATTTCCGGTTTAACGTATAAGAGACGCGGCACGCACCACGCTTCATGCAACACGCCAAATAAAAAGGCCGCCCTTCCGGGGCGGCCTTTTTATTTGCGCTGTCAACTGTCCACTATCAACCTTCAACTGCTTTTCAGTCTGTTCCGCCCGCATTCACCGGCTCGAAGTCTTCATCTTTCAGCTCCGGCAGCTTCTCATCGCATCCCTGAATGCCCTGCTTTTTCAGGTTGGTGCAGACCCTATCCAGCTTGTTGTCCACGGCGTGCATGTGATCCAGCAGCAAGTGAATCGCTTCGGCCACCGGGTCGGGCATGTCGTTGCTGACACCATAGGCCTGGAAGCCGATCTTCTCGGCCATTGCCTGGCGAGTCTTTTCTTTCTCGGTCAGAGGATGGCTAATCACCCGGCCCGGGATACCGACCACCGTCGCCCCTTCCGGCACTTCCTTGGTGACCACGGAATTGGAGCCGATTTTGGCATTCTTGTGCACCGTAAACGGCCCCAGCACCTTGGCTCCCGCACCAACCACCAC
>NZ_LWEZ01001131.1:0-4270 GCF_001634945.1 Alcanivorax sp. HI0044 | reverse complement strand
GGGTCACGTTCAGACAGTGCGTTGAGGATGGCTTTTTTGATCGGGGCGGGCAGTTTTTCGTCGGCACGCTTGAAGGCAGCGTTGAGCACGTCTTCAAATTCGGTGCGATCCTGATAGAGGGTGTTCCTGAGCTTTTTCAGCAGCGCGATGATGCGCTGCTGGGTGGCTTCACCTTCTTGAACTTCCCGGTCGTGCTCTGCCTGGTTTTTGCGTTTTTTGCTGGTGGCCAGATTGAGGAAGGCTTTTTCCTCCCACAGGCGCTGGATGCGCTCGGCGCTGGACTGGAAATTCAGGCGCAGGGGGCGTTCCACGATGACCTTGAGGTAGCCGAAGTCCCGGTTGTCGAAGATTTTCGAGCAGATCCGTTTTTCCCGTTTACCGTTGAGGCCGACTTTGCAGGTAGCGCTGTCTTTGAAGTCGCCGTACAGACGGGTCAGTTCCTCGATGTGTTGATCGCCGAGCTTGTTGCGCTTGTTGCCCAGACTTTTTTGCATTTTCTGGTAGTGGCGGGTGCCGTCGATCAATTGCACCTTGCCCTTGCGATGGGCCGGCTTGCGGTTGCTGACCAGCCAGATATAGGTGTAGATGCCGGTGTTGTAGAAGAGCTGGTCAGGCAGGGCGATGATGGCGTCCAGCCAGTCGTTTTCGATGATCCAGCGGCGGATATTGCTTTCACTTGGGCCTGGCTCGCCATTGAACAGGGGGGAGCCGTTGAAGACGACGGCGATCTTCGAGCCTTCTCCGCCCTGTTCGGGGGCAGGTTTCATTTTGCTGAGCATGTGCAGCAGAAACAGGGTGGCACCATCGTTGATGCGGGGCAGACCGGGGCCGAAGCGGCCATGGAAACCCAGTTGTTTGTGTTCTTTTTTTACGAATTTTTCCTGGGGCTTCCATTCCACCCCAAAAGGTGGGTTGGCGAGCATATAGTGGAAGGTTTTATCCGGATGGCCGTCTTCAGTAACGCCGTCCCCCAGCGTATCGCCGAAAGCAATGTTGTCGATGGGTTCATCCTTGATCAGCAGGTCTGAGCGACAGATGGCCCAGGATTCGCCATTGTACTCTTGTCCGAATAACTCCAGATGAGCCTGAGGGTTCTGCTCGGTGATGTATTCCTCGGATACTGAGAGCATGCCACCGGTGCCGGCTGTTGGGTCGTAAATGGTACGGGCGATGCCGGGGGTATAGAGCTCCTCGTCGCCAGTGTAGATCAGGTGGGCCATTAGCTGGATGACTTCACGGGGGGTGAAGTGATCCCCTGCCTCCTGGTTGGCCTGTTCGTTGAACTTTCGTACCAGCTCTTCAAAGACATAGCCCATGTCGTGGTTGCTGACCTGGGCGGGGTGCAGGTTCACCTCCGGTCGGGTGAATTCCTGGATAATCAGGTAGAGCCGGTTGGCCTTGTCCAGCTTCTCGATCTCGGATTCAAACTCAAAGGCTTCGAAAATTTCGCGGGCGGGTTTGGAAAAACCGTGGATATAGCTGACCAGGTTGGAGGCGATATTGTCCGGGTCCGCAAGTAGCTTTTCGAAGGTGTAGGGGCTGATGTTGTAAAGCGGGTGTTTACGATCCTTGCTGGCTTTGCGAGCCAGGGCTTTGTGTAGAGCCTTGCCTTCAAGTCCCTTGGCCTGGAGTTTGTCGTATTCCTTGAGTAGAGCCTCTTTGCCAGGCGCGAGAATACAATCCAGGCGGCGCAGCACGGTCATGGGGAGCATGACCTTGCGATATTGTGCCGGGAGATAAGGGCCACGTAGCTTGTTGGCGATATCAAAGACGAAGTTGATCAGATTGGTGGTGTTGGCCGCCATGGGTGCCCTTTTCTTGGGAGAGATTACGATTTTGGGAGAGCGCTAATTAACCAGAAAGGGGCGTCAGCGACAATGGCTAAGCAGGCCGTCTGACGTCCGCCTCAGAAAATCGTTTGGACACCCGCACCACGATATCGCTCTGGAATGCTTTCTCGTAATGCACATCCAGCACATAGGCCTTGGCGCGCAAGCGAATGGCTAGCCGGTAGCCCACTTCAATTTCTTCAATGGCAAAGGTGACCGGTTTTTTCAGGTAGGCGTAACGGCTGGTGACGATGATTTCCTCCACGATGGCCTGGGCCTGTTCGATATCGGCATCCAGGGCTATGTGGAAGTCTGTAACGACCATCATGTCCAGTTCGCCGGCATTGCCGGAGGCCACCACGTCGGTGATAAAGCGTGAATTGGGGATGGTGACCAGGTTGTCGTCCAGGGTTTGCAGGCGCACGGTGCGCAGGCCGATGGAGACAATCTCCCCGTACACATTATCGAAGCTCACCCGGTCACCCACCCGGAACGGACGGTCGAACAACAGGAGCAGGCCGGCGACCAGCGATGCGGCAATGTCTTTCAGGGCAAAACCCAATGCCACCGCGATGGAGCCACCGGCAGCGAGCATAAACTCCTTGGGGGGTTGCAGCACCCCGATCACCAGCGCGATGGCGCCGACGGTGTAAAGAACAAAGCCGATCAAGGTGGTGATCTGCAGAATCAGGAAACGCCGGGTAGGCATTTTCTCGGTGATTTTCTGGCTGGCCTTGCTGATACCCCAGTTCAGTGCCCACAGCACCAGGCCGCCGATAAACAGCAGCATCAACGCATAGACGTTGAACAGTTCTACCACCACCGTGAGGTCGTTGACGATATTTCCATCATTCATTGAGCAGGTTCTTCCGTGTCAGGTAGCTGATCACCTGCTGGTACCACAGGGGCACCAGCCGGTAGCGGCCGTCATCGCTCTTGTGCAAAAAGCCCGCATCAAAACCGCCCTTCAGGGCATAACGCACCACGTTTTCCGACAGGTGTGTCACGGCGCTGATTTCGTGGCTGGTCAGGTTTTCGTGGGTGGCAATGGCGGCATAAACAAACAGGGAGTTGTCGCCCATGCCATCGAGAATGCTGGCCGAGGGGGCGTTGGGCAAGCCAACAGTGACCTGTCGACCTTTCACTTTCACCGAGGTTAAAAACAACCGTAGCGCGACCATGGGGTTGCCCCGGCTGGCATCCCAAAGCAGGCTGAAATAACGCTGCTCCGCATTGCGCAGGTTGCCGGCTTCCGGTCCCCGGGAAGAGAGCAAGACTTCGTCGTAACGTAGCTGGAAGCCACTCAGGTGGTTGCGGCTGAGAATCAGCGAACGGATATCGGTCTGTCCCCAGCGTTTTACCCGGATCACATTACGGAACTGGTATTCGCGGCCGAATACGTTGCACAGGTAAGCCCAGCTCTGGTTATTGATCAGCAACAGCCAGAACACGTTGTCCACCCGTGCGTTGACCAGATTCAGCACGGTGCGCCAGCCTTCCAGCCCGCCCAACTGCGCCAGGAAGAAATTCTGCGCTTCATCCAGTACCACCAGCGTGGGTTGGCGGTGTTCATCTTCCTTGACCAGTGCGGCAGGCCCGTCGTTGACCAGATCCGTACCCAGGGCATCGCCAATCAACTGGTGGATGGCTTCCGGTGTGCAGGTTTTCGCAGGCACTTTCAGGTGCAGGGTTTGCAGAGCCTGGCAGCTTTTTTCGAGCACCTTGTCGAGCTTGCCCAGTGACACGCTTTTGCCACAGCCTTTTTCGCCGGCGACGACCAGCGCGTTTTCATCGGTTTTGCCTTCATGCCAGCGCTGGATGCTTTTCTCCATGGCCGCCACCAGCCCGGTATCGATAAACGGGGTTTTGCTCGCATCGTCCGGCAGGGCCGAGGCAAACCAGCGCTCGTAGGAGGGGGCTTCCGTTTGCCCACCGTTATCGGTCTCGTCTTCATCGGTGGCCACCGTGGCGCGGAAACGAAACCAGCGGGCCTTGAGCCGCATGTACCAGTCGAAGTCAGCCAGCACCCGGTCCACAAAGCCCACCAGGAAGCTGATCAGGGCAACCGGCAGCAGCAACGGCGCGAACAGCCAGAACAGGGCGGGTTCGAGCAGGCGGGCAATCAGCGGGTCTATCCGTGAGGGCATCAGTGTCTGCAGACACACCAGATAGTCCTGGTGTCGCAAGGCCAGTAGCCTCCCCAGCCCCCAGTAAATGGCCACCAGCAGTACCCCGAGAAACAGGTAGTACATCAGCGACGGTCCCAGGCTTTCCCAAACCACAATGACTGGCACCCAGGGGACAATCATCCAGCGCGCCAGATTGCGGGCATGGCGTGTGACCTGTTGGGTCTGTCCGCCGCCCAGGTAGGCGTTGGCACTCTGGGCGACACGCATGACCAGCCATTCGCCAATCAGGCAGAGCAGGCCATAGATGACATA
>NZ_LWEZ01001130.1:0-1153 GCF_001634945.1 Alcanivorax sp. HI0044 | reverse complement strand
ATTCATGGCCTTGCAGCCTGTGGTTCAATTGCTGGCGCAACGCCCCGAGCAAATCGGTAGCCAGCAAGCCCCGCTCACCCTGCGCCGCCGCACAGTGGTCCGCCGCCCGGGCGTGCACCATGGCACCCAGGCGAGCCGCATCAAACCCGCTCAGCCCCTGGGCCCGCAAGGCGGCAATCACCCCGGTGAGCACATCGCCCATGCCTCCGGACGCCATGCCCGGGTTGCCATCGCGAATCAGCGCCCGGCCCGGCCCGGCCTCTGCGGGCTCGCCCTGCACCAGGGTACCCAGCCCCTTGAGCAGCACGGTACCGCCATAGCGAGCAGACAGACTGTCCAATGCGGCAAACCGGTCCTGCTGAATGTCGCCAGCGGACACTCCCAACAGCCGGCCCGCTTCACCCGGGTGCGGAGTGAGCACCCAATCCGCCGTGCCGATATCCGCCTGCCCGGCGATCAGGGTCAGGGCATCCGCGTCCACCACCATCGGCTTGCCCGTTGCCAGTGCCGCATCCAGCAAGCCTCGGCCCCACGCATCCAGCCCCAACCCGGGGCCAATGGCAATCACCGTGGCCGCCTCCATCAGCGCAACAGCGTCTTCCGGGCGATCCACCCCGCGTACCATGATTTCCGGCTGGCGGATCAAAGCCACCGCCACATGGGCCGGGCGTGTAATCAACGACACCTTGCCAGCCCCGCAACGGGCGGCGGCCTGGGCACTCATGACCGGCGCGCCGGCAAAACCATGATCGCCACCGATCACCAGCACATGGCCGTAATGGCCCTTGTGGCCATCTACCCGGCGGGCGGGCAAACGGTGCTGTAGCGTCTCGGCGCCGGGGCTTAGGCAGTCCGGCTGCATCTGGGCGTAAATATCTCGCCCCACCTGCAAATCGAAAAAACGCAGCGCACCGCAATGCAACGGCCCTTCGCCGGTGAGCAGACCCCGTTTAAGACCAATAAAGGTACAGGTCATCTCCGCCTGCAATACTGGCCCCAGGGGCATGCCGCTGTCGGCGCTGAGCCCCGAAGGAATATCCAGCGCCAGCACCGGAAGCGACAACCCATTCAGGGCGCGCAACAACGCGGCCACGTCATCACGCAACGGACCTTTGAGGCCGGTGCCCAGCAGACCATCGACCAATAGGTCCGC
>NZ_LWEZ01001129.1:0-23256 GCF_001634945.1 Alcanivorax sp. HI0044 | reverse complement strand
GCGGTGATTTCCTCCCCGGACTGCAAGACCATTTACCAGGTGCCCCGTGGCATGCACGAGCAGGGCCTGGACGCCATCGTGGTGGAAAAGTTTGGCCTGGATCTGCCCGAACCGGATCTTGGCGAATGGGATCGTGTGGTGGAAGCACAACTGAACCCGGAAAACGAAGTCACCATCGGTATGGTGGGCAAGTACATCGAACTGGTCGATGCCTACAAGTCACTTAACGAAGCGTTGATCCATGCGGGTATCAGCAACCGCGCCAAGGTCAATATCCTCTATCTGGATGCGGAAGATATCGAGCGCGACGGCACCGGTGTGCTGGAAAGCCTGGATGCCATTCTGGTGCCCGGTGGTTTTGGTGACCGGGGGACCGAAGGCAAGATTGCCGCAATCCGTTATGCCCGCGAGAACAAGGTGCCATATCTGGGCATCTGTCTGGGTATGCAGCTGGCGGTGATCGAATATGCCCGTCACGTGGCAGGCATTGAAAAAGCCCATTCCTCAGAGCTCAATCCGAACACGCCGGACCCGGTGGTGGGACTGATCACCGAATGGATTACCGAAGATGGTCAGAAAGAGCAGCGCTCTGCGGACTCCGACCTGGGTGGTACCATGCGTCTGGGTGGTCAGGAGTGCGTGCTGGAAGAAGGCAGCCGCGCGGCCCAGTGTTATGGCAGCACGCGTATCGTGGAGCGCCATCGCCATCGCTATGAGGTAAACAACAACTACCTGCCGCAACTGGAAGCGGCAGGCTTGAAGATCGTCGGCCGTTCCGTGGACGGTGAATTGGTGGAAGTGATCGAAGTGGGCGACCATCCGTGGTTTGTGGCCTGCCAGTTCCACCCGGAATTCACCTCCACCCCCCGTGACGGGCACGGTTTGTTCAAAGGCTATGTGGCAGCCGCTTTGGCGGAACAGCAGGCCCACAAGGAGGCGTGATCCGTGAGTAATCAGAAGACCATTGCCCTGAACGGGCTGGAATTCGCCAACGACAAGCCCATGGCCTTGTTCGGCGGCATGAATGTGCTGGAATCCCGGGACATGGCCATGCAGGTGGCGGAAGCCTATGCGGAAGTGACCAGCAAGCTGAACATACCCTGGGTATTCAAGGCCAGTTTCGACAAGGCAAACCGGTCTTCATTGAGCTCTTACCGGGGGCCGGGCCTTGACGAAGGCCTGAAGATCTTCGAAGAAGTCAAAAAGACCTTCAACTGCCCGGTGATCACCGACGTGCACGAGCCTTACCAGGCGGCTCCGGTGGCGGAAGTGGCGGATATCATCCAGCTGCCGGCCTTTCTGGCACGGCAGACGGACCTGGTGGTGGCCATGGCAAAAACCGGGGCCATCATCAATATCAAGAAGCCCCAGTTTCTGGCGCCCCACGAAATGTCGCACATTCTGCACAAATGTGAGGACGCCGGTAACGATCAGCTGATTCTTTGCGAGCGCGGTTCCAGCTTTGGTTACAACAACTTGGTGGTGGACATGCTCGGCTTCGGCATCATGAAGCAATTCAACTACCCGGTGTTTTTCGACGTCACCCACGCCTTGCAAAAACCCGGTGGCCGGGCTGACAGCGCTGACGGTCGTCGTGCCCAGGTGGCGGAATTGGGTCGCGCCGGCATCAGTCAGGGCATCGCCGGGCTGTTCCTGGAAGCCCACCCGGACCCGGATAATGCCAAATGCGATGGCCCTTGCGCCCTGAGGCTGGATCGTCTGGAGCCATTCCTTGCACAGATGCAAACCCTGGATAATACCGTCAAGGCACTGCCTGCCTTCGAAAATAACTGATTAGAGTTTGGAGATTTACCGACATGTCCAAGATCGTTGACATCAAGGCCCGTGAAATTCTGGATTCCCGCGGCAACCCGACAATCGAAGCCGATGTGGTTCTCGAATCCGGTGCCAGTGGCAGTGCTTGTGCGCCCAGCGGCGCCTCCACCGGTTCCCGCGAAGCGCTGGAACTGCGTGACGGCGACAAGTCCCGTTACTTGGGCAAGGGCGTCACCAAGGCGGTAGGCAATGTGAACTCTGCCATCCGCGAGCTGCTGGTGGGTAAAGACGCTTGTGATCAAAAGGCGCTGGACCAGGCCATGCTGGATGCCGATGGCACCGAGAACAAGGCGAACCTGGGGGCCAATGCGATTCTGGCTGTGTCCCTGGCGGCGGCCAAGGCGGCGGCGGTGGATCAGGGTAAGCCCCTGTACGAGTATATTTCCGACCTGCAGGACGACGATAACGAATATTCCTTGCCCGTGCCGATGATGAATATCATCAACGGTGGTGAGCACGCCGATAACAACGTGGATATTCAGGAATTCATGATCCAGCCGGTGGGCGCGCCCACGGTGGCGGAAGCGATTCGCTACGGGGCGGAAATCTTCCATGCGCTGAAGGGCGTGCTGAAGAAACGTGGCCTGAACACCGCGGTGGGTGATGAAGGCGGCTTTGCGCCGAACTTGCCCAGCAACGAAGCGGCACTGGAAGCCATCATGGAAGCCATCGAGATTGCCGGTTACAAGGCGGGTGATGATGTGACTCTGGCGCTGGATTGTGCCGCCAGCGAATTCTATAAGGATGGCAAGTACGTGCTGGCCGGTGAAGACCGTAGCATGAGCTCTGAAGAGTTTGCCGACTACCTGGCAGAGTTGTGCGACCGCTACCCGATCATCTCTATCGAAGATGGCATGGACGAATCCGACTGGGATGGCTGGAAAATCCTCACCGAAAAACTGGGCAAGAAAGTCCAGCTGGTGGGCGATGACCTGTTCGTGACCAACACCAAGATTCTCCAGCGCGGTATCGACGAGAACGTGGCCAACTCCATCCTGATCAAGTTCAATCAGATTGGCTCTCTCACCGAGACTCTGGACGCTATCAAAATGGCCAAAGATGCCGGTTACACTGCGGTCATTTCCCACCGTAGTGGTGAAACAGCGGATACCACCATTGCTGATCTGGCGGTGGCGACGGCGGCGGGCCAAATCAAGACCGGCTCCCTGTGCCGCTCCGACCGTGTTGCCAAGTACAACCGTTTGATTCGCATCGAGCAGGAACTGGGCCGTGCGGCTTACCATGGCCGTAAAGAGTTCAAGCTGCTCGGCTAAGCGATGCCAGCCCCCAAGGCAAAATCCAGCGCCGGCAACAGCAAGGGCAACACCGAGCGGATGACACTGAAACTGTCACCTGCCCGGCAAGTCGCTCTGGCATTGCTGGCGCTGCTGTTTTTGGGCCTGCAGGTTCGGTTGTGGTTTGGTGAAGGCAGCCTTCGCCATGTGGCCGCGTTGAAAAAAGACGTGGCCGTGCTGAAAGAAAGCAATGCCAAGCTGGCAGAACGCAATCGTCTCATGGCCGCTGACGTGAACGACCTGAAACAAGGTACAGAAGCGATTGAAGAAATCGCACGCAAGGACCTGGGGATGGTTCGTAACGGAGAAACCTTTTTCCTGATTCTTGAACAGCCCCGGGGCACAGAGTGAATCCTGTTATTTCCGGCCCGCTGTATGCCGTGGTTCCTGCTGCCGGGGTGGGAAGCCGAATGGGCGCGGGTTTTCCCAAGCAGTATCTTTCCCTGGCCGGCCAAACCTTGGCCGAACACACCCTGAATCGATTGCTCTCGTTCGCGCCGATCCACAAAGTAGTGGTGGCGGTGTCCGCTGACGACCCCTGGTGGCCCACGCTGGCGGTCTCTGGCCACCCACGCATCCAGACGGTGGCCGGTGGTGATACCCGGGCCGACTCGGTACGCAACGGCGTTGCGGCTGTGCTGGATGAGGGCGGCGCTGACGCCTGGGTGCTGGTGCACGACATGGCGCGCCCGCTGATCCGGCTCTCGGATATTCAGAGTCTGCTGGACCAGACCGGCCCCCAGGGTGCCATTCTCGCCTTGCCGGTGGTGGATACCATCAAACAAGCCGCTGGCGAGCAGCGTATTGCCGCCACGCTGGACCGTGCGCATATCTGGCGGGCGCTGACACCTCAACTCTTTCCGGCGCAGGCGCTGCTAGCGGCCCTGCAGGGTGATCTGGCCACCATTACCGATGAAGCCTCTGCCATGGAACGTGATGGTTGGCAGCCTGGCTTGGTCGCCGGTCACAGCGACAATATCAAGATAACCGTCCCCGACGACCTGCCACTGGCCCGCTTTTATCTGAGCCGGCAGCAGGGTGATGACAGCAGCGAAGGAGAACCGTGGTGAGCGTGCGTATTGGTCAGGGGTTTGACGTCCATGCCTTCGATGAGGGCGATCATGTCATGCTCGGTGGTATTGCCATTCCCCACAGCCACGGCCTCAAGGCGCATTCCGATGGCGATGTGGCGTTGCATGCGTTATCCGATGCCTTGCTTGGCGCCTTGGCGCTGGGGGACATTGGCCACTATTTCCCGGACACTGACCCGCAATGGCAAGGTGCTGATTCCGGTCAGCTGCTGACCGCCATCTATTCATCCATTCTGGACGCTGGATGGCGGCTGGGTAATGCAGACCTCACGGTGATCTGCCAGGCACCCAAGCTGGCGCCGCACATTGCGGGCATGCGTGAGCGCATCGCCGAATTGCTGCAGTGTGAGCCGGGTCAGGTGTCGGTCAAGGCAACGACCACGGAAAAGCTGGGCTTTACCGGTCGCAAGGAAGGCATAGCGGTGCAGGCCGTGGTGCTGCTGGAGAGCCAGTGACTGCCGTGTCCGACATGACCCGTGAAGCCTTGCCCTGCGCTCACGGAGGCCCGGTGTGCCAGGGTGTATTAAAGGCACGGCCAGACGACTTTTACGTCGCGGAGCAAATGCACGTGACGCCGGAAGGCCAGGGTGAACACCTCTGGCTGGAAATTGAAAAAACCGGCTGGAATACCGAAGACGTGGCCATGCTGCTCGCCAAGCAGGCCCGGGTTCATCGTTTATCAGTGGGCTACAGCGGTCTGAAAGATAAACATGCGGTGACCCGGCAATGGTTCAGCCTGCATTTGCCGGGCAAGGACGATCCGGAGTTCAATTGGCCCGAAGGCCTGACGCTGCTGCAAGCCGGTCGTCACCGCCGCAAACTCAACCGTGGCACCCATCGTGCCAACGACTTTCGGTTGCGCGTCACGGCTTTCCAGGGCGACCGGGAAGCACTGGAGACCCAGCTGCACGCCATCATGGCGGAAGGCGTTCCGAATTATTTCGGCGAACAACGTTTTGGTCGGGGAGCCGGGAATCTGGTGCGTGGTACCGAATGGTTGCTGGGCGGGGAAGCACCACGCAAGAAAGCGCTGCGGGGCATGTGGTTGTCCGCCGTGCGCAGTAATCTGTTTAATCAGGTATTGGCGGAACGGGTGCGTCGCCATTGCTGGAACCGGGTGCAGGCCGGCGATATTTTGCAACCGGAAGGCAGCCGCGGGTTGTTCATGGCCGATGACGATTGCAAGGCGGTGGAGCGGGTGGCGAGCGGGGAAGTGCACCCCACCGCCCCTTTGCCCGGCTTGCCCGGCATGGCATCATCTGGCCCCTGTAATGAACTGGAGCAGCAGATCCTGGCGCCCCACGCCCCGGTGATAGAGGGCCTGCGCCAGATCAAGGTAGAAGAAGCCCGCCGTAGCACAAGGCTGCCGGTACGGGACTTGCAGTGGGTCTGGCATACAGACCCGGAAAGGGAAGGGGAAGACTGCCTGGAGCTGGCATTTACGCTACCCACAGGCGCTTTTGCCACGACAGTAATGGCAGAGCTGATCAGTTCACCGGCTGATTGACTCGCATTGAGGCAAACGAACACAGATGGATATCCAACTCAGCGGCATCGGCATGACGTCTGCACGGACCCGGGATCGGTTAGTGCAGCGCTTGCGTGACGCCGGTATTCAGGACGAGCGCGTACTGGATGCCATCCGCAATACACCACGACACCTGTTTATCGAAGAAGCCCTGGCGCATCAGGCCTATGATGATACCGCCTTGCCGATCGGTCATGGGCAAACCATTTCCCAGCCCTGGGTGGTTGCCCGCATGACCGAGCTGCTGATTGCCAACGGCAAGCCGCGCAAGGTATTGGAAATTGGCACCGGTTGCGGTTATCAAACCTCGGTGCTGGCGCCGTTTTGTGATGAGCTGTATTCGGTGGAACGCATTCGCCCCCTGCAGGATCAGGCCCGCAAGCGTCTATTGCAGCTGGGCCTGGCCAAGGTGCAGCTCAAGCATGCGGATGGCGGTTTTGGCTGGAAGGCGGAGGCGCCGTTCGATGGTATTCTCGCGGCGTGCGCCCGTGCGGATATTCCTGACGGTTTGCTGTCTCAACTGGCAGACGGCGGTCGCCTGGTGATGCCGGTTGGCGGTGATCGCCAGCAAATTCTCACCGTGGTTGACCGCGAGGGGGATCAATTTCATGCCCAGACCCTGGACCCGGTACGCTTCGTGCCGTTCCAGCGTGGGGTGATGCGGTAAGGCAGCTTCAAGCTGCAAGCTACAAGGCGCGATCAGAATTGGTTCTAGCGAATAAGCTCTGCCCGCGCACCACAACAGTTTGAAGGGCGAAATTCGGTAGTGGGGAAACACAATCCCAAACTCGTGTTGCAACGTGAAAGTGGTAACTTGCTTCCCGGTCCAAATGGTTCTGCTGATTAGAGAAGCGCGCACTCCAGCGTGCAAAAACACTCATCCCAAATCGCGTTGTTGCGTGCAGCGTGGTGCTTGAGGCGCAAACATGATTCGACCCGGTATTTTTTTTCGCGGCATGGCCATGGGGGCAGCTGACGTGGTGCCCGGCGTTTCCGGTGGCACCCTGGCCCTGATCACCGGCATCTATGAAGAGCTGATCAACACCCTGGGCGGCATTACTCCGCGGCTGCTGACCGTATGGCGGCAGCAGGGATTTGTTGCCGTCTGGCAGCAGGCCAACCTCACGTTTCTGTTCACCTTGCTGGCCGGTATCTTCACCAGTATTGCCGTGTTGGCACGATTGATTACCTGGTTACTGGATAGCCATCCGGTGCCGGTATGGGCCTTTTTTAGTGGCCTGATTCTCGCCAGTATTTTCCTGGTCTTGAAACCCTTGCAGCAGCGTGGCCCGGTGCAGATAGGAGCCTTCTTGTTGGGCACCGGCGTGGCCGTGGCCATCGGCCTGGCCCCGGCATTGTCGGCTGCCGGTAGCGGTGCGCTGGTGTTTTTCTTTAGTGGCATGCTGGCCATCTGCGCAATGATTTTGCCGGGCATTTCCGGCAGTTTTATCCTTCTTTTACTGGGCATGTACCAGCCCGTGCTGGAAGCTGTGAAGCAGGCTGAGTTTGGCTTGCTGCTGGCATTTCTGTCGGGATGTGCGCTGGGGCTGCTGAGTTTTGTGCATGTGCTGAAGTGGACGCTGCATCGTTTCCATGACACGGTCATGGCGTTACTGGCCGGCTTTATGGCGGGTTCATTACTGAAATTGTGGCCCTGGCGATTGAGCGGCGAGCACGGCCTGGGTGATACCTGGCTGTGGCCATCACAGTATGCCGCGATTACCGAGCAGTCCGCACAGCTACCTTTGGCTCTGGCCATGGTGGCAGTGGCGGCCGGGCTGGTGTGGTTACTTTACCGGGTGGCGCCGGTGCATAATGTTGCGCAGACACCGCAAGGCTGAGTATTGTCGTGCGGTCGGTTTACGCTTACTGAGCAATCTGGATTCTGGTTTCCTGGCAACGGGGTGATTGATGGCAGTAGATCTTCACACAGGCACCGACAGTCACTGATGCGCACACTGGCAGCGTTCATGGTCTGGATCTTGGTCAGTGGCTGCAGTGCCGGCAACTTTGCACCGGTGGTGGATATTTATGGCCAGGAACCCAAGCCGCGCAAAGTCACCTCCGGCACGCACCACGTGCGTGAAGGTGAGACCCTGTACTCCATTGCCTGGCGTTACGGCTGGGATTTCCGAGCGTTGGCCCGGGCCAACAACATTCCGGCGCCGTACACCATTTATCCCGGCCAGCGTATCTCGCTGGGCATCAAGACCTCCAGCCCGGCGGTGGCCAGCAAACCGGCAACTACTTCTTCCAAACCGGCCAGCAAACCGGCCGCCTCAAAACCCGCTTCCAAGCCTGCTCCGGCGGCAAAACCTGCCTCTAAACCCGCCACGAAGCCGGCAGTCCCGGTCGGCCCGGTGGAGTGGCGCTGGCCTGCCAGCGGCCAGGTGGTGGAATCGTTTTCCAATGCCAGCCAGGGGCGCAAGGGAATCGCCATTTCCGGGCGCCGGAACAGCCCGGTGGTGGCTGCCGCCCCGGGGCGTGTGGTCTACCGGGGCAGTGGCCTGACAGGCTACGGTAATCTGCTGATTATCAAGCACAGCGAACGCTGGTTAAGTGCCTATGCCCATAATGATAAGATGATGGTCAAGGAAGGGGATTCGGTGAAGGGCGGTCAGCAGGTGGCCACCATGGGCGCCAGTGGCACTTTCCGCACTCAGCTGCATTTTGAAATCCGCAAAGACGGCAAGCCCGTCGACCCCATGGGCTATTTGCCCAAGCGCTGATTCCCCCGCACCGCTTTTCCCAACTGATTAACGGAATACAGATATGCGTCGTGATGATCGCCGTGAACACCGCCTGCTACTGATGGCAGGGTTGGCATCCGTGCTGACGGCGCTGATTTTGATTGCGGCAAAAGCCATTGCCTGGCTGATGACCGGGTCTGTCAGCCTGCTGGCCTCGCTGGTGGATTCGGTGATGGATTCCATTGCTTCGCTAATCAACTTTTTCGCTATTCGCTATTCTCTGGTGCCCGCGGATGAGGAACACCGCTTCGGCCATGGCAAGGCTGAAGCGCTGGCCGGGCTGGGGCAGGCGGTGTTTATTGCCGGCTCTTCGGTGTTTCTGATTCACCAGTCCGTGACCAAGCTGATGGACCCGCAGCCCATCAGTGAGAATGGCGCGGGTGTGGCCGTGATGCTGTTTTCCATTGTGCTGACATTCGGGTTGTTGTTGATCCAGAAGTATGTGGTCCGGGAAACCGGTTCCACCGCTATTGAGGCGGACTCGCTGCATTACCTGTCGGATCTGGCGGTCAATGTGGGGATCATTGTTGTGCTGGTGGTCAGCCAGTTTGGCTATCTGTGGCTGGACGGGGTGGTGGGCCTGGTGATTGCGATCTTTATTCTGTTCAGCGCCTGGCATATTGCCTATGAATCGGCGCAACTGTTGTTGGATCGGGAAATCCCCGGCGAGGTGAGGGAGGTGATTACCGCGATTGTGGCGGATCATCCGCAGGCGCTGGGGTTCCATGATCTGCGTACCCGCCAGTCCGGGCGTACCCAGTTTATCCAGCTGCATGTGGATATGGATCAGAACCTGACCTTACTGCAGGCCCATGACCTGGCCACCCGGATTGAAACGCGTATCCAGGAGGCGTTTCCCATGGCGGATGTGATTATCCACCAGGACCCGGTGGCCGTTGGGCCAAAAGTCACCCTCGACGATCGACCCCCAACCTGACGGTTCCTCCCAAGCCCGCGCCAATGCTGGGCTGTACTGTGCGGTCAAACCGGGCTGTGCAGGTAAACACATTGTTTTCATAGGGGCTTTTCAGTAGCTTCATCACTGACTTGTTTGTGTTGAGGACAGACCATGAAAAGCCCTCGTTCCGCCCCCAGTGTGGCGGCAATCTGGCAGCAGGGCATGGCCCGACGGCGCTTTCTGAAATGGAGCCTGCTGGGCTCCGCCGGTGTGGCTGCCGTGGCTGCCGGCGGTTTTGCCTTCCTGCGTCGCTCTCCGTTGGATAACCAGCCCGCACCGGAGTGGGCCACGGGACTGTCTGCCGGGGAATACCATCTTTTTGATCGCGCCCGCCAAGTGTTGTTGCCGGTGGAGGGGACAGCGCTAACTCCCAGTGACCAGGTGCCAGTGGTGCGTAATGTGCAGGCACTGCTGAATAACCTGGACCCGGCCACGCGCAAGGAAATGGGGACGGGGCTGGGCTTGTTCGACAACGCGGCGGTGCTCAGTCATGGCCGCCGTTTTGTGGACCTATCCGACGCGGAGGCGCGAGCCTATTTTGATAGCTGGGGGCGCGCCAGCGTGATTCAGCGCACCCTGGCCACAGTGATCAAGCAACTGATCTACAGCGCTTACTGGCAGGAGCCGGCTACCTGGGCGGCGACGGATTTTGATGGCCCGGTCAGCGACAAGTGGGGGCTGGCCTATCTCGGCAATGCGCCGTTACCGGCGGATGATGCACTGCGTGCCAAGCAGCCGGAGGGGAAGGCATGAATGACACAATAGCAACAACAGCGGACAGCTCGGCAGGTTGGCAGGCCACCGGCCTTGCGGTGCATCAGGCCAGTGACCTGATTGGCAAGCAGCCTGAGGGCGAGCGGCTGGAAATTGAGGCGGACGTGGTGATCGTCGGCTCCGGAGCGGGCGGGGCGGTCAGTGCTTATGAGCTGGCCCGGCGGGGCTTCAAGGTTGTTGTGCTGGAAGCCGGTGCCTATGTGCCCTCCAAGGACTTCACTGAACGTTTCAGTGAAAGCCTGGATACCCTCTACCAGGACCATGGTGGCCAGACCAATAGCAGCGGCGATCTGCTGGTGTTGCAGGGCGCCTGTGTGGGCGGCTCCACGGTAGTCAATGGTTGTGTGTGCTTTCGCACACCGGATTTCATCCTGCAGGACTGGCAGCGGGATTTTGGTCTCAATGAGCTGACCACGGCGGAACTGACACCCTACTTTGACGAAGTAGAGAAGAACCTGGCCGTTCATGAAAACGGTGAGCATGAGATTCCCCAACACGGGCGCCTGATCCGCGCCGGTGCCAACCGTTTGGGTTGGTCGGTGAAACCGCTGCAGCGCAATATCCGTCAGTGCGGGCTGACCGGGCATTGCCTGTCGGGCTGCAAGACCGAGCGCAAGCAGTCCATGCTGGTGACCTACCTGCCCTGGGCCACAGCCCATGGGGCGCAGATTTACGCGGATACTCGCGTGGAGAAAATCCTTACCGAAAACGGCAAGGCCAGCGGTGTGGCGGCGACGGTAACCCATCGTGATGGCTCTATTGCTGCCCGCATGACGGTGACAGCGCCCCGGGTAATTGTTGCGGCAGGGGCGGTGCAGACCCCGCTGCTGCTGCTGAAAAGCGGGCTGGCTAACCGGTCCGGGCAGGTGGGCAGGAACTTTGCCTGCCACCCGTCATTGTACGTTCCCGCCCGCTACCCGGAGCCGGTTTATCCCTGGCGTGGCGCCATGCTCGGCGTGTATGTGGACGAGTTCATGCACCCCGACAAGGGCGGCTTCGTGCTGGAAGATGGCGGTGCCGGGCTGGTAGAGCTGACCATGGCGGCGGAACCGGGTACCGGCAAGCCGTTCATGGATTACATGGCCGATGCCAAGTACCTGGGCGGGCTGGTCACGCTGATCCACGACCACAATGTGGGCACCATTGAATGGGACGGGGAGCGCAAGAAGATCAACTATCAGCTCAGCGATACGGATTTTCCCTCCATGCAGCGTGCCCTGAAAGCGGCCGCTCGGCTGCATCTGGCGTCGGGTGCCAAAGAAGTCTATGTGCCCGCCAGCGATAATCGGGTGATTCGCAGTGAGGCAGACATCGATGAGATGGTCGATACGCTGGAAAACCTGCCACAGCACCTGCGTATGGTCAGTTATCATCCCCAGGGTACCTGCCGGATGGGGGCCGATCCGGATAACAGTGTGGTCGGTAGCGATGGCCAGAGCCACGATGTGCCCGGGTTATACGTGGCCGACGCCAGCTTGTTACCCACCTCCATCATCGTGAACCCACAGATCACGGTGTATGCGCTGGCCACCCGTATTGCCCGGCAAATGGCCTGAAAGCAGCGGGTTGGGATGCCCGCAGGCCCGCTCTTCGCCATAGCGTATTTCCGCTTGATCATAATGCCTGCCCCCGGTTGCGCCGGGGGCTTTGGCGTTTGTAACGGTTTGTTATAGACTCGGGGGATAACAACCATGGCAAATACCGCTCCACCAATAACAACAAGGGCCTGAAAGAGAACAGGCCTGCCCAGGAGAGGGTCTGAATGAAGAATAATAACCGTGCGCCGCTGCCCGGCTTTCTGGGCGGCCTTGAGCCCCTGAGCCGCCGCGGGTTCTTGCGAACCAGTGTGCTGGCGGGTGCCGCGTTCACCACCGGCTGTTCCAGTCTATTCGGCCGCCGTGAGGCGCCGGAAACCCTCGAGTACCACAGCCTCAATGACGACGAAGTCGAGGTGATCACCCGCCTTACCGAGGTGATGATCCCCGCTGATCGTTATGGGTTGCCCTCTAGTACGGATGTCGTACCCACCATAAAAAACGTGGATGCCATGGCCCAGCGAATGCCGCCGCAGACCCGCGAACTGCTGGGGCTGGGGATTTGGGTGTTCAACAACCGTCCCATGGTCAGCTTCAAGTTCAGCCGTTTTACCCGTTTGCCCGATGACAAGGCCCTGGCTTATGTGGATGCCATGCAGGAAGGCTCGTTCTTTGAACGCGGGCTGATGACCACCCTGAAAGCGCTGGTGGCATTGAACTACTGGCGTGACGAGCGCACCTGGCCGGGCCTGGAATATCACGGGCCGGTGACGGAGTTGTGGGGTGTACGACGATTGGGGAATGCCCCGTTACCACGGGCGTAAGGGCGGAGAATAATAATGGCGTTTGTACGAGTAGCCCGGGACGGGGTTCCTGTCACCCAGGCAAAAGATGTGGCACTGGATGCCAGCCTGGGCAAGCGATTTACACTGAAAACCGATGTGGTGGTGGTGGGCTCCGGCGCCGCCGGTGCCATGGTGGCCTATGAAATGGCCAAGGCCGGTCGGGATGTGCTGGTGCTGGAATCCGGGCGGTACTATCCCAGCTCGGCCTTTACCGAGCACCTTGGCGATACCATGACCAAGATCTATCAGGATCAGGTAGGCCAGGTGAACACCACTGCGGATATTATTTTTGTGCAGGGTGCCTGCGTGGGGGGATCCACGGTGATTGGTGCCTGCGTCATGGAAGAGCCCGGCGATGACGTGCTTGATGGCTGGGCTGCCAAGTACGGGCTGGATAATTTGTCTGCGGAAAAGTTTCGCCCGTATCTGGATACGGTGGCCGACCAGCTACAGATTCACATCAACGAAGCCCACGAAATCAATGCCTGCGCCCACAAGGTGATTCAGGGCTGCGAGAAAATGCAGTTCTCCTGGAAACCGGCGCAGCGCAATGTGAAGCAATGCGCGCTCACCGGGCATTGTCTGGCGGGCTGCCCGTCGGATCGGAAAATGAGTTCCCTGGTGACCCATCTTCCCTGGGCGGCGGCGTATGGCGCCCGGATATTCTCGGATACGGAAGTGGTAAAAGTGCGCACCCGAAACGGCCGGGCTAGCGGGGTGGAAGCCCGCGTGACCGACCCGGACAGCGGCGCCCATGTGGCAGACATGCAGGTGGATGCGGACCTGGTGGTGTTGGCGGCGGGGGCCATTCACAGCCCGCTGATCATGCAGCGTAGCGGAGTTGAAGACCGCAGCGGGCAACTGGGCCGTAATTTGTCCATTCAGCCGTTCACCCAGGTGATGGGGAAATTCAAGGAGCCGCTTTACGGTTTCCGCGGTGCCCTGGTCGGGGTGCAGGTGGATGAGTTCACTCGCTCCGACGGCTACACCATTTTCTCGGGGCTGGCTGAGCCGGAGTCCCTCATGGCACAAGGCGATATGAAGGCCGGTAAGGCGCATATCGATTTCATGAAGGACTACAAATACTATGCTGGGGTGAACGCCTTCAGTACCGATCAGGGGCGCGGTTATGTGCAGTGGGACGGTGACGCCTATACCGGCGGCAAGACCATCCACTGGAATCCCAATCGTGAAGAGTTTGAAAACATGAAAGCGTCAGCGGCGCTGGCTGCGCGAATCTTCTTTTCCGGTGGCGCCGAGAAAGTGTTCATGCCCACCTTCCAGAGCCTGGAAGTGGATTCCGTCTTCAGTCTCGATGAAAAACTGGCGGAAGTGGATTATGGCATCAAGGGCATGTACACCTTCCGCTCTAACAGTTTTAGCCCCCATGGAACATGCCGTATGGGCGCTGACAGCTATGAATCTGTGGTGGCGCCCAACGGCGAAGTCCATGGTACTGCAGGGTTGTTCGTGGCGGATGCCAGCCTGATTCCCGAGCCCATGAGCGCGCCGCCCCAGTGGACAGTGCAAGCACTGGCCAAATACGTCAGTGATCAGATCAATGCCAAGGCAAGCAGTTATTTTATTGGTTGATTGGTAGACAAGAGCAGAATGAAAACGCGCCCGAGGGCGCGTTTTTTTATGGCTCATGTGATGGTTTCCAGGAAAAAACGCCACCCTGGATTCGATCAAGAGTGACTAGAACGTGGGCGTCTCCTGCTGACAGGGTCAGAGGCGGTGCGGGACAGGGCAAGACACTCATCAGGGGCCGAGAGCGCGCTATTGAGCGAAGGGCCGCTTATTGATAAACAGATACATTTTTGACGTGAAACCCGTGGGGATTGGCGCCTATGCCCATCGTCACTTGTGCTAGCATAAAATCACATTCCAAATTTCGATGGAGAGACACCATGGTGGGGTTTGAATTTGCCACCACGCACCGCGTGCTGGTGGAAGCGGGTGCGGCAACCCGCTTGCCTGAACTGTGCCAGCAGCTGGGTGCAAGCCGGGTCATGTTGGTCACTGATCCGGGTATTCGCAGCACCCCCTTGCTGGGACCAGTGGAAGAGAGCTTTCGCAGCGCCAATATGCCGTTGACGATTTTCGACCAGGTGACTGCGGACCCTGCGGACTCGGTCGTGCTGGATGCTGCTGCCAGTGCCAAGGACGCCGGCGCGGATCTGGTGATTGGTTTTGGCGGTGGTTCCTCCATGGATGTGGCCAAACTGGTTGCGTTGCTGTCACACCCCAAGGCCAGCCAGCAATTGTCCGATATCTACGGCGTGGGCCTGGCAACGGGCCCGCGACTGCCATTGGTGCAGGTGCCGACGACCGCAGGTACCGGCTCTGAAGTGACGCCGGTGGCCATTGTGACCACCGGTGCGACCACCAAGGCGGGCGTTGTGGCGTCGTCGTTGTTACCGGATCTGGCTGTGCTGGATGCCGAGCTGACCCTGGGGTTGCCGGCTCATGTGACGGCCGCAACCGGCGTGGATGCCATGGTGCATGCCATCGAGGCGTATACCAGTGCGCACAAGAAGAACCCGTATTCCGACATGCTGGCCCGTGAAGCGTTGCGCCTGTTGGGGGGTAATCTGGCCACGGCGGTGAAGGAGGGCAATAATCTGGCTGCCCGGGAAGCTTGCCTGCTGGGTGCAATGATGGCGGGGCAAGCCTTTGCCAATGCCCCGGTAGCCGCAGTTCACGCACTGGCTTACCCTCTGGGAGGGCATTTCCACATACCCCATGGCCTGAGTAACTCTCTGGTGTTGCCGGAAGTGCTGCGCTTCAATTTGCCCAAGGCGGCGCCGCTTTATGCCGAGCTGGCACCCATTCTCAGTGACCGCCCCTTTGCTGACCATGACGATGGCGCGGGAGTATTGGTTGCGGCGCTGGAGTCGCTGATCAGTGAGGTGGGTCTGCCAGTGCGCCTGCGCGATGCCGGGGTCACCGAAGACAGCCTGGAAACCCTGGCCTCGGATGCCATGCTCCAGCAACGGCTGCTGGTGAATAACCCCCGTGAAGTGACCGAGGCGGATGCCCTGAATATTTACAAGGCAGTATATTGATTCAAGAGACGCAACAGGTGATATGCAGCACTTCAGGAAATAACACGAATGAGTAGTGATAAACCAAGCCGTCCTCAGCGTGAGGAATACGGCTACCTTTGCCCGGTGGATAGTCGCTGGAGCGATAATGATATCTACGGCCACATCAACAACGTGGTCTATTACAGCTATTTTGACTCCACCATTAACCGCTACCTGGTCGACGAAGGCGGACTGGATATCCACGAAGGCGAACACATCGCCTATGTGGTCAGCTCCGGTTGTGACTATCTGGAAGCGGCAGCCTATCCGGAATCATTGGTGGTGGGGATGAAGGTGGACAAGCTGGGAAACAGTTCTGTGCGCTATGGATTGGCACTGTTCGGCAGTGAAGGCCCGGCCAAGGCCACCGGTTTTGTGGTACACGTGTTCGTGAATCGAGCAACAGGGCGACCCGTCGCCATTCCTGATGCCTTGCGCGAAGCGTTAGCGCGACTGGCACAATAGTGTGCGTTATCGTTATCTGAAAAGGGTGATACCCAGAAACAGCTTGCTGATAATGTAGGTCGACTTAGGCGTAGCCGTAAGCCGACAATCAGCCGTTTGCGTTGCTTTGCGTGCAGGATGTCGGATTACGCCTTTCAGGCTCTCTGTGCCCTTGGGTAAATGCGACCTACATGGCGATGATAGTAAAAAGGCGGAAATGGGTGTCAGCCCATTTCCGCCTTTTTACGTGTTGCCTGCGGCGTGTTGCGTGCCGCGTCTTAGTTAGGGAAGAAGTTCAGCTTGTAATCGCCTTTCCAGGTTTCCACATTCATGGCGCCGAAGTTCATTTTTCGGGCCACCAACAGGATTCGCCGTTCAAGCTTGTCGTCACCCAGTTGGCTAGACTTGATTTTCACGTCCAGCACGTCGCCGCTGGGGGCGATGGTGAGCGCAAGTACCACGGTCCCTTGCAGGGCAGGATTGCTGCGCAATGCGCGCTGGTACTGGCTGTTGAACTTGCCAGCATAGCGGTCGAATACGCGGCGCAACTGCTCCTGGGTGCGGCGACTTTTGCCATCGCTGCCTTTACGCGAGGTACTGGCCACTTCGCCAGCCTGGGCGATCTTGCTGTCCACCTGCTTGCCACCACTGCCCACGGTGCCGGAGGACAATGTGCCACCGCCTCCGCCGCCACTTGAGGCACGGGCTACGGCAACGCCGCCGGAACCGCTGCCGGCACGGGTGCCGATCAGGTCACGCTCAGCCTTGGCTGTGGTGTTGCCGCCGGTTCGCAGGCCGCTGCCAGAGTCCACCAATGGGCCGATATCGTCCAGCCCGGCCAGAGAGTCACCCAGGTCCTCTTCCAGTTTGGCCTGTGCTTTTTCACGGGCCTGCTGGCGTTCCTGAGGTTCCGGTACCGGTTTGGGCTTGGGCTCGGGTTTCGGCTCAGGCTTGGGCTCCGGTTCAGGCTCCTCTTTTTTGGGTTCTTCCTTTTTCTCTTCCGGCTCGGGTTCCGGTTCGGGCTCCGGCGGTGGTGGCTCCTTTTTCTTCTCCATGACCAGTTGCGCAAGGCGCTCAGGAATTTTCTGCTGCTCACGGCGGTCCGGTTTCTCGATGGTTACCGCGTTGACCATGATCATGATCAGCAGGGAGAGAATCAGCAGAACGATAACGATGCCGTAGAGGCGTCGGTCTTCCCCTTCCTGTTTGTCCCAAGGCAGCGAGCCGTCGATCAGTATGCGCAGCTTGTTATTGTTTTTCTGCGTCATTCCTCTTCCTCCTCTGCGACTTTCAGCACAGCGAAGGCGACTTGCGTGTATGGGGTCTCCATACAGCTACGCATCAACTTCTTGATCACCGAGTAGGGCACCGAGCGGTCGGCAAGAATCATTATTTCCCGATCTTCGTCAGGGCTGATTGCCAAGCCCTGTGAAGCGCGGAAATTCAATTCTTCCACCAGCGCCGCCACGGTACGTTCTTCCTGATTCCTTACCGTTTCGGTATCAGCGATTTTCTGCCCAGCAACAATGATATCCATGGGGCTCACCTGAATGGTCAGCACCTCGGTGGGCAGTTCCTGGGCAATGGATTCCGGTAACTGGATATCCTGATTGTCCGGTAGCTTGGCCGCATTGTTGTTATTCACCAGCAGAAAGATCAGCAGGATGGTGAAAATGTCCATCAGGGAGGTCAGGTTCAACGTGGCTACGGCCTTGTGCTTGCCGTGGTGCCGGGCCATGCGGCGGGCGCGGGATGACTTCTTCATGCATCACCTCCCTTGCCGGCGTTGTTGGCGCTTTGATCCTTGGGCGCTGAACCGATGCTGATGCTCGGGAACAGCTCTTTCTTGATGGTCTGGCCGTTGACCTCGCTGTTGTACAGACGCACAGCGTCCATGGTCTGGATCATCACCTCATAGGGGGTGTCATCCTCGCACAGCAGGGTAATGGCGGTCTCATTGGGAAACTTCTCTTTTACCTTCACCAGGTAATCGTGCAAACCGGTGCTGTTGGGTGTCTCGCCATTGTTTTCCACAATTTTGAGCACTGCGCTGGTATTACGGTCGACCACTTCATAGCGGTTGCCGTAAATCAGCACTTCAAGCACCAGCTTGTCTTTTTCGTCGTCTTCCGAGGGGGTGCTGCTGTCATTCACCGCGGGCAGGTCGAGCTGCAGGATAGATACCTGCGCGAAGACCGCGTTGATCAGCAGAAAAGGAATCAGCACTACCATCAAATTCAGGAAGGCAGTGATGTTCAGTTCCACCTCGGTGTCATGCGAACGTCGTCTGCGAAAACGCATACCAGATCCTTACACCAGGTTAGCGAAAACAAGAAATCGGCTTATTGGCCGTCGTTCTTGCGCTCTTGCTGGGCAGAAACCTGGCGGAATACGTTAACGAATTTCACCGAGGCCATTTCCATGCTGTCGACCAGTTTGCCGGTCATGGAATTGATAAAGGCGAAAGCCAACAACATGGGGATCGCAGCGATCAGGCCGAACGCCGTGGTGTTCATGGCCACAGAGATAGAGGCAGAAAGCAGGTCGGCTTTCTGGGCCGGGTCTGCGCTGGCAACGGCGGTAAAGGCGCTGATCAGACCGAGAATGGTACCGAGCAGGCCGAGCAGGGTGGCGATGTTCGCGAAGGTGGCGATATAGGGGGTGCGGGTTTCCAGGCGCGGAATGATTTCCATCAGGCCTTCTTCCATGGCCAGTTCGATATCATCATGACGCTTGGCGGATTTGGCACGCTCAAGACCGTAGCCAATCACCTTGGCCATACCCGTGTTGCTGTTGCTGACCACGTCCAGCGCCTGGCGGAACTGCCCTTTGGCAATCAGCGGGTAAACATCTTTCCAGGTCTTCTGGTTTTTTGCCTTGGTGGCCTGGAGGTAGATGATACGCTCCAGAGACAGGGCCAGGCCCAGTGCCAACACAATCAGAATGGGGTACATGAAAAACCCGCCATCCTGAATAAATTTGATAGACGTCTCAATGACACCCAGATTTTGGGCGGCAGCGGCGGTGGTGGGCATGAACTTCTCCTGCGATGTTTCTGTTTAGCGTTATTGTTGAGCGCAGCGACGTTTCGGCTGTTGTGAACGTGCTGACGCCTTTCCCCAAAGTGTTCGTTTTTATCAGAAAAAAAGCGTGCACGCACGCTAATGCTATTTACCGTGTTTGTTTATTCCAGAAACAGGCCGTCATTGTCCGGTTCCTGGGTCAGCAGCTGGTGGTACTCTATTTCACGCATCAGTACTTCCTGGTCCAGTGGCTCCAGTACCCGGTTGAGCAATGATGAGGTGGGGTCTTTCTTTTCCAGTTTCACTTCCCGATCTTTCCAGGGCACCACGTTCAGCACGGTAGGAGCTTCCTGGGTGCCGATGACGTTGGTAGACGGTTCGCTGGGGTCATCGGCGGCATGGCTGACAGTGGCCAGCAGCAGTGCAGCAAGGGGCAACAGGCTTCGCATCAGTTTATCTCCCCGGGGTTAAGGGTAGAGCCGTTCTCGGCAACCGGTTGGCTGGGTTGATCCGGCGCACGGCGCTCCAGATCGACAATCCAGTTGGCTACGTTTTCGTCCGGCAGTTTCTGCAGGTTCTGATAGGCACGGAAATGATTCAGGGCCAGGTTCATGTCCTGCAGATAGAGCTCACCGAGTACAGCCAGATTGAAATGGGCGCGGGCATATTTGGGGTCAAGCACCAGCGCGCGCTCATAATGAATACGCGCGCTATCGAACTCGCCTTGCTCGCGCAGGGCCAGGCCAAGCCCGTTGTGGGCGTAGGGATTGGCATCATTGATGGCCAGGGATTGCTCGAAAGCCGCCTGGGCCTTGTCGTAATCCTCCAATTCCATCTGTATCAAGCCAATGTTGAGCTGTGGCCCGGACAGTTGCGGGTAGCGTTGCGCCAGAGACTGGAACATGACCAGTGCCTGTTGGTTGTTGCCCGCCATGCGGGTTTTCAGGGCACGGGCGTATTCGCCCATGGCCTGTTGCGCAATTTTCTCGACTTTCGGGTCGTGGGGCACCGGTGGAATATGCACTGCATCGCTGTTGGCAGCAGCGCCGCCACTTTTCTGCTGTTCATATTTGCTGGTGTTGCCTTCGGCAGTACCGTCCAACCCGCCGCCGCCCTGGGTGGCACAGCCAGCGAATAGCAGCACCAGCAAGAGAGCCGCGCCGCGTGTTGCGTATTGCGTGCTGCGTGCTGCGTTAATAGATAATGTCGACATAGCTCTCAACCTGTTCAAACTTCGCATAACGGCCGGGAATCAGCTCTGCTAACGCGGTAAAACTCTTTTTTACCCACTGATCATAGATGTCATCGGTGACCAGGTTGGCATTTGCGATAAGAATATCGATGGCCTGATCCTCGTAGGGCAGGGCCTTGTCTTCAAGCAGCATGGTGTATTCCTCAAGCTCAAGCTCATCCATGCCGTTGGGCCGCTCCGACTTGATCAGATCCCTGGCCAGCACGCGATACATCTCGCCAATCTTGTAGTTGGCGGCGGTGGCGTACTCGGCGACGCCGATCTGGGCCACAGCCTGATAATCCGCCAGCGCTTTTTTCATTACTGTGGTTTTTGCAGCCAGCGAGGTTTTCAGTGGCTGTTCAAGCTTGATGCGGTTGAATTCCTGGAAGTTCGGTTCAGCCAGAGTAAAGCTGGCGTAGGCGGCGAGCCAGGCGACGCGGTCGTCGGCATTGTTGCCGGCATCACGGTAGCTGGTGACCAGTTGTTTCAACCAGTAGGTTTCGCGCTCGCTGTTGGCGGTTTTGCGGTTCAGTTCCACCAGCCTGAATTGTGCTTCGGAGCGGAAATCATAAGGTTGCGGCCATTCCTGCAGGTACTGCTCGTAGAGCGCAATCGATGCTTGCGGCTTCTCGGCCCGGTCCTGCATTTCGGCGGCGCGCCACATGGCCTGGCGGGCCAGTTCATCGTTCTCGCCTTTATGGTTAGCGGCGATCAGGGTCAGCTCACCGGCAGCGGCGGTATAGTTGCCTTGCTGTTCGTAGGCCACCGCCAGTTTGTCCGGAATAGTATCGGCCAGCGGGTCGTTCGGGTAACGCTGACGGAAAGATTCGAGGACGGGAATGGCATCGGCGCTACGCTGCTGCTGAATGAACAGGGTGGCGGCGTCAAACTCGGCATTCTTGCGTACAGCGGCTTCCGGCACCGCCTGACCAACGCGCAGGAAGGTGGCGGCGGCCACGTCCAGGTTGCCCTGGTCCCGCTGTTGCTCGCCCTGGCGGTAGATGCTGAGCGCCAGTTTTTCGCGGTATTCAGCGCGTTGTTCCGGCGGCACTTCCAGTAGCAGAAGCTTGTTGTAGGCCAGTTCGGAAACCTTGAAGCGGCCAAGATCGAATTCGCCGTTGGCAATGGTGGCCCAGCCGTAGCGAAGCATTTCCGGCGCCGGAGCCGGATCGCGACTGACCAGAATGCCGGCGGTTTTCACTGCACCTTCCACATCACCAAGAGCGAGCTGATCTTCGGCGGTATCGTGCAACACGTTGGTTGCCTGCGGGTGTTGCGGGAAGTTTTGTCCAAACTTCTGGGCGCTGGCGATTTTCTGTTGGCGCCATTGGGTGGCCTGTTCCTGCTCCAGCTCGCCATCAAGAATTTTCTGGTAGGCAACCAACGCGGAGAAGGCGGCGTCGCCACCGGTGGTGTGTTCGGGGTAGCTATAGGCGGTGCGCTCGAATTCGGTGATCGCCGCCGGGTAGTCGTTGGCGGCGAATAACACATCGGCGTAGCGGTGGTTCACGTCACCCTGATTGGCGCTGACCGGCGGCGTATCCAGGAACTCTTTATACCAGCGTGCCGGGGCCTGGTAGTCCGCAGGCTTGCCGGATTTCTGGGCGAGCACATGGTGGTATTCGGCCAGGTCGAGGATATGCCCCTTGAGCAGATCCACATATTGCTGGCGGATATCCGGGTGGCGGTTCCAGTACTCGCTGTTCACCCCATAGTGATCGATGAATTTTTCTTTCGCCGGCAGTACCAGTGTCGGGAATCCCCCTTTCTGGTAAGACTCGATCTGCAGAGTGGAGAACTCCGGGGCCAGGCGGGAATCCGGATAGACCTGAACGAACATGTCGTAGGTTTCCGCCGCATCGCGGAAACGTTCCTGATTCAGGTAGACGTCACCCAGGGTGCGGTAAATCTCCGGTTCGTAGTCCCGGTTGCCGTTGCGGGCAAACCAGGCTTTCACTGACTTGGCGCCATTCAGGTTGCTGAAGCTGAGGCTGACAACCCGTTGGGTATCGCCGAACAGCTTGCTTTCCATGCTGGTGTCATCAGCCAGTACGGCCTCGCCGTTCAGGTTGTCCAGCAGGGTGAAGAAACTGTTCTGGGCGCGTTCGTATTCGCCCAGTTTGTAGTAGCTCCAGCCGTGCTTGTACAGCGCCTGGTTATAGAATTCGTTGCGCTCGCCCCGTTCGATGACGTCGGCATAGGCTTTTTCTGCGTATTCGTAGTCACCTTCCGAGAACAGCATTTCACCGCGCCGGAACTGAGCTTCCAGTGCCCAGTCGCTGTTGGGGTATTGCTCTACCAGGGAGTCGAGACTGCTGCGGGCCTTGTCCAGGTCTCCATCCATGGCGTAGGCCTTGGATAGCAGGTAATAGGCTTCGGCGCGTTCGTTGGCGTCGTTGGTGCTGTTCAACAATTCCTGATACAGCTGAATGGCGGTGCTGTAATCCACATCCTCGTCGGCCAGGGTGGGGGACATGGTACCCGCCAGATCCAGCAGGGCCAGCTTGCGCTCGGTGTCGTCGGTGGTTTTCACCTGGGACATGGTGTTGTCGTAGACGAGCTGGTCGACTTTCTGTTCCAGCTGCGCTTCTTCTTGCTGGGCGATCTGCATGTCCTGTTCGGTGGCAGATGCCAGTGCCAGGTCGGCCATGCGCCGCAGGGTCTTGGCCCGGCGCTGCGGATCATCGAACAGTTCAGCCGCTTGACGGTAGCTGTTCAGGGCATCCTGGGTGGAAGCGCTTTCCAGTTGTTGCTCTTCAATGACAATGTCTGTGCTTTCCAGGTCCGCCAGGGTGGTTCCCCCGAAACGGGCCTGTTGCTCCAGGGTGCCACTTGGCGGTGCGGATGCGCAGCC